>CAYXQN010000069.1:0-9221 GCA_964466825.1 uncultured Faecalibacterium sp.
AATTTCTCCCGATTTTTCAAGGCTTTTTCCGGAAAAACTACCATAATCTTTTCCGCGATATTTTTCCGTTATATACACATTTCCCAATTTTTTAGGATAAATATCGTATAAGATGCCAAGACAGCAAAAAAGGCAGAGCTTTTGCCCGCACCCCGGGATGGGAGTGCACAAAAACTCTGCCTTTTTTATCCTAATTGGTTCAATTTGCCTCCGGGCCTTCCCGTACAACAAAAACATTTGCCTGGATCGCGCCGTTGATCGCACTCTCAGCATAAGTCTCGTAGAACAGGTCCACCAGGATACGGCCGTCCATCAGAGCAATGCCGGTATCCGTGGCGACGGCGTAGCCGTAGACGAACTTGCCATCGGTGGAGGTGATATACAGCAGCGAACCGTAAGGGATGATGTTGGGGTTCACTGCCACCGTGCCATAACCAAGACCCAGGCCGGAAGAACCCTTACCAGTCTTGGAATAATAACCGGTCGCCTTGCCGGTGAGCACACGGCTGTACTCGGTCGGGGGCGCCGTGGTGCCGTCCAGGCCGGTGAGCGACGAAACAGGTGCGCCCTCGCCGTAGGCCTTAATGACATGGTCCGTGGGCTCCACCGTAGTGGTAACATCTACCACAAAGCTGTTTTCCAGCTCGCCGTCCACATAACGGTCGCGGGTAGTGACCGTCTGTTCGCCGGCAGAGCCGGTCTGCATGACGGTCTCGCGGCTCTTGTTGCGGAAGTACAGGCTGGTGTAGACATACTCGGTGTCAAAGGGGACGACCTGAGTTTCCACACGGTCCTGATAATCCACACGGTGCACCACGATGCTGCTGCCAGCAGTGACCAGATGATCCAGCGCAGGCTCGGTGTAATCATCCCCTTCCAGGGTGATGCCGGCGCGCTCCAGTGCATCAGCCACGGTACCCAGCACCATGCGGATGGGGCGCTCTTCACCATCTACCTGGATCGTGACAGAAAATGCACGCTCGATGCTCAGGCTGGCAAGATTGCCGCTGAATGCGGTGTAGTAGACCTGGTCGCCTTCCTCTGCGCGGAGGTTGGAACGGCTCAGGATCTGTGCAGGCTCGGTCTCAGAGGTCAGTAAGAACTGACGCTGACCATTGGAGTCCGTGACGTAGGTCAGCCGCAGATTTGCAGCGGTCACGCTGAGTGTGCTAAACAAACACACGACCATGACACCAAACGCCAGCACACGGGGAGAAACTACACGCTTGCAGATCTCCCATGCTTTCTTCAATTTGACGGAAGCGATACGAGACAACTCCTCTCTTGTGTTACTTTGTCATGCGGCGGCACCGCAAAGCGAGCTGCCAGCCGCCGGAGGGGGAGACGTTGTTGGTGATACGTCTTACAAGCAAATACGATGCTCTTTGTCTATGCGATCCCGAGCATCGTACCCCCTACTGGAATCCGTTTTACAGACAGGCTTTTTCCACATAGCGGCAAAGGCCGCAGCCTTCTGTATTGCGCCCACAAGGGGCCGGTTTTCCGTTATCCATATAATTTTTGAACGCTGCAACGCTAGTTGAGCGGCTATTATCTTACCAGACAAATCCTGATTTGTCAAATCGAAGCGCGCGGGCTTGTTAAATCATCCACATTCTTTTTTGTGCAATTTGAACAGTGTTTTCTCAGGCGGATTGTAATTTCGGTGATTTCCTTCCGATTTTTGGTCCTTTCGGGGCCTTCTTTTGTTCATGAATTTTTAACATTTGCTCCTGTCAGATCCCCTTTCAGGACTTGCTGTGAACTGCATTTTGCAGCATCCGCTCCTGTGGCAAACTGCGGTTTTCCGTTCAAAAACCAGTTGCCTCCAGCCAGTTTCCGCTCCGGCTGCCGGCAAACAGGATACTCCGCCTGCCGCATTGAGCAAAATGCCGAAGCCGCCCGCTGACGCACAAAAAGAAAAGACCTCCCGCCCCTGGGTCTGGCCCAAAGGCAGGAGGTCTTTTTTCTTTTATGGCCGGTTACTGAACGATTCAGCCGATCTGTGCCAGAGCAGCCTTGACAGCACCCTTGAGTGCGTTGGAAGTGTCGGTAGCGCCGGACACTGCATCCAGAGCGTCGATCTCGCTGTCGGTGCTCATGCCAACGAACTTGTCGGTCAGCTCGTTGATAGCCTTATCGCCAATGCCAACGGTCTCGTTCTGGCTGACGACTTCGACCTTGCTGATCTTGCCGTCGTCCACGGTCACGCGGACAGTGACATCGCCCTGGTTGCCCTTTGCGGTGCCCAGGTACTGGTTCTCAGCCAGCTCATCGCCGGTGTTCTCCTCAACAGCAGCCTCAGCGAAGCCATAGAACACGTTGAGCATCTCCACGACCTTGCCTGCAACGTCGGCGCTGACACCAGCGCAGCGAGCCTTGCGGCGGTCATCGTTCATGGAGTCAACGCCGGCAGTGGTCATCCACTTGCCAACGGAATCAGCGCAGTTGACGGAGTTTGCCACAGTGCAGGGCAGCTCCAGCTCGGGCTGATAGAAGGGCAGCTGTGCAGATGCATACCAGTTCTCCAGATTCTTGAGCTGCTCATCCACAGCGTCGGTAGCCAGGAACAGGCCCAGGATACCAGCTGCACCGCCCAGGCTGCCGCACAGACTGCTTGCAGAGTAGCCAGCATGACCATTGAAGTACATCTGGACAGGGACCTGGTTGTACGGATAGCCGTAGGTCTCAGCCATCAGGCCCAGGATGCCGTCAAACACAGCGATGGCGCAGCCGCCCTTGCTGTAGAAGGAGTTCCAGGCGCGGGTCTGGACCTCAGCGACATCCAGCTTCTTCCACTCAAAGGGGAAAGCCGGAGCTTCGATGTTGGAGAGAGAATCTGCATTTGCAGGGGTGGAGTTTGCAGCGGTGCTGTTGTTTGCGGATGCACCACAGCCTGCCAGAACACCAACGGACAGAGCAGCCAGGCTGCCCTTCAGGAATGTACGACGATCAGTCATGAGATTGCCTTCTTTCTTCTTCACTCTTTTATCCTTAGCGCACGGAACTTTACGGACACATTTCCATAACAGCCATGCAAGGCTTATATTTTACCAATTCTTTGCTGTTCAATCAAGTGAATCGGCCATTTCGTTTCTCTTTTGTCATACTTTTGTGCATTTTATCCAATTCCCCTATACGAAGCAGGGTTTTCGATGAAATTCAGTCGATTTTTCGAACTTTTTCTTTCTTCCAGGCTTATCTTAAAACGCCTTTTCGGCTTTGAAGGCCCTGTTTTTCTTCTTGATGCAGGCTCGTTTTTCCTGTATCCAAGCCAAAAAGCCCGCCTTTTTGCAGTTAGCTGCAACTTATCTTTGTGCAAAACAACAAACAGCCGAAAACAGCCCATTAAAAGCACACACTATCGTTTCTTTTCCAACTCCTGTACAATGAAATAAAAAAGAAAGGAAGGTTTTACATGGAGATACAGATCGTCCAAAGAAGCTGCAGCGGAACTGAATTTATTGCTCAGCCGCACCGCCTGCATCTGGGCGGACAAAACGCTGCCGGAGTAGACCGGCTGTGTTTTCTTTTGCCGGACAGCTGGGCCGGATATCATACCGCCCTTTATCTGCGCCGCAGTGACGGCACGCTGCCAGCGCCCATCCCGTTGGACAGTGAAAACAGCGTGACCGTGGACCAACGGCTGACCGGCTGCACCAGCGGCCAGTGGATGCTTGCCGCAGTAAAGGACCCGGACCACACCGCCTATACCCGTCCCGGCTGCTACGACACCTACGCTACTCTGCCCACTGACGGCACAGAGGAGATAGCTCCCTCTCAATACGAGCAATTTATTGCCCGTGTGCTGGAAAGTGCCAGCCATGCGGCAGATGCAGCACAGCGTTCGGCTGCAAATGCAGCGCAGGCTCTTGCCAGTGCCGAGCAGGCCAAGGGTGCCGTGCAGCAGATCGTTAATGACCGCAGCTACGCCGCCGCCTGTGCCACCCGTGCTGAGGCAGCCGCTGCCCGCGCTGAAAAAGCCGCACCTGCAGAAGGACAGGTGGTCAGTGTAAATGGAAAAGGCGGTGCGGTGGAACTTACCGCGCAGGAGCTGGGTGCCATCCCCCGTCCTGCCCTGCCGGCCGCCGGGCAGCTGATCCGGGTGCTGAGCGTGGATCCCACGACCAGCGCACTGATGACGGACACCATACCCTTGCCGGATATGACACTCTATCTGCGCAGCGATGCGATCCCCGGCAATGCCGTTACCGGCGGCGTGCGGGCGGACAGTTGTTACGGCGTGACCGTGTGCAGCGATGGGACCATGACCATCGTACCAGCCACCAGCGAACAGCTGGAGGAAATGTGCGATGCCTTTGCACCGCTGGTGCCCGCTGTGCTGCCATACGGTGTGAAAAAAAGCCTGACCAGCGCTGCCGCAAAGGCCCAATGGACCGCCGAAGAAAGAGCCGCCGCTCTGCAGACGCTGGGCGTGCAGGAACGATTTTATACCAAAAAGGAAGCGGACGAACGGTTCGGCTCCGGATACGCCCTTCCAACAGCGAACGCCGCCACGCTGGGCGGCGTGAAAATCGGCGAGGGACTGACCATCTATGCAGATGGGACCCTGGCAGTGACGAAGGAGGAGCTGGTCCGGCTGTTGGGCTACGACGGCGAGAGTCTGCAGGAGAAATTTTTAGAATTGGAAAGGAAGATGAACATGGACGGAAAACTGGTATACACCGGCACCGGAAGCGTGACCGGAAGAAACCCGGCCAACCTGACGGTACCCTACACCGTGGATTATCTGGTGGTAAAAACAGTGGGCGGCACCGCTTTTGAAGCGGGCAACGGCACCGGCAGCTCAAGTGCGGGCGGCACTGCTGCCGCAGATGCCTTCAGCTGCAAAGTTGCCCGGGGCTGCTCGGCAGGTATTTTGCTGAACAGCGGTTACAGCCTGTCCAGTACCGGCAGTCTGAGCGGCGTGACCCCGGAAGGATATGCCACGGTGAACTTTGGCAGCGATGGCAACGTGACCGTAAGTGCGCACGGAGGAAACAGCTCGGCGAGCTGCCGCTTCAACCTGGAAGGCTACCAGCACCTGTAAAGGAGGTCCCATGAACGAACACAAAATCGTACTGACACAGGGCGGTGCAGCCCGGATGTCCGGAGGCATCCTGCGGCTGGGCTACGAAGGCCGCCGCGGAGCAGACCGGCTGCGGGTAGAGCTGCGGGACGAATGGAAGGGGCTGACGGTACGGGCCTGCTGGCACCTGCCGGGCGGCGATCCACCGGCCAGTCTGGTGGAAAACGGGGTGGTCGAGGTGCCGGAGATCGTGACCGCAAAGGCCGGCACCGGCTGCGTGACCTTTGAAGGCAGCAACGGGAACCGCACAGTGACCAGTGCGGACGTACACTTTTGTGTGGCGGCCAACAGCGGGACTGAGGACGGGACCATGCCCCGACCGGGCACCCCGGCCTGGCAGGCGTTTTTGGACAAGGCCGGAAACGTCCAGCTGCACATCGGCACGGTGAGCAGCGGCGATCAGGCCAGCGCCTCCATCACCGACGGCAGGCTGGATCTTGTCCTGCCAAAGGGCGAAAAAGGCGACAACGGGGATACCTCGGTGTTGAATGCGGCGCTGCCCTTTTACCCGACCACACGGCTTGGCTGCGTCGGTTATGCCGATGTGCCCGGGTGTGACTATGCGCAGATCATCATCTACGGACAATCGTTGGCTTCCGGCACCGAGAGCGCCGTTGCCCTGACCGCCGAACCCAAAGAAGGTGTTTACATGGTAGGCGATCAGGCACACCACGCTCCGGACAATCCCGTGACGACCGGGCTTTATCCCTGCAAGAACACCGGCTACGAATCGCCGATCGTGGCAGCAGCCCATCATTTTGCAGCCATGTACCACCGGCACCGGGACCCGAAGCAGAAATTTATCGCAAACTCCATCGGTCTGGGCGGACGGTCCATTGAACGGCTGTCAAAGGGGTGCACCTCGTATGGATACGAGGACCTGTACCAGGACCGGTTCCTGGATTATCTGACCGACACCCGGACCTCTGTAGAGGCGGAGGGCAAGACCGTAAAGTGCATTGCCATTGTCTTTATGCAGGGCGAATACAATTACGACGGGTACAACACCGGCCAGGGATTTGTGAACGGGACCGACGGGACCACCGACAAGGACGAATACAAAGCCCGGCTCCACCAGCTCAAAAAAGATATGCAGGCCGACATCATGGCCGCATACGGCCAGAGCGAGCCGCCGCTGTTCTTTGTTTACCAGACGGGCGGAAAATTTATTACCAACGGTACCAGTTCCATCAACATGGCACAGCAGGAAATGACCCAGGAATGTGACGATGCCATCCTGCTGGGAAGCGCCATGCCGTGCCCGCGGTTCAACGGCGGACACATGACCAGCAACGGTTACCGCTGGCAGGGAGAGATGATCGGAAAACAGCTGGCCGAAACCTTTTTGTGGGGCTATGGTGCACAGACCATTACCGCCCGGAAACTGACTGTAGAGGACAACAAGGTGCACATCGATTACGAGGTCCCGGTGCCGCCGCTGATCGCAGACGGCTATACCGTGCAGCCCCAGCCCGCTTTGGGGTTTGCTGTGGCGGTGGACGGCGTAGCTGTGGAAGTCCAGAAGGCAGAGATCCTGAACACCCGTGTGACCCTGACCTGCAGCCAGCCGCTGACCGGAATGGTGAGCGTAAAATACGCCGGCAACGCTGTAGGGGATAAGAATCACCGGGGCATCGGGAACCTGCGGGACAGCGACCGCTACCGAAGCCTGTACACCTATGCAGAAGACAGCGGGGAAGTTTCTTCCGTTGGCACCGCCGCAGACTATCACCCGGTGGATGAAAACGGCAGTTTGCTGACCAACAGACCGTATCCCCTGCAAAACTGGGCCAGCCACAGCTATCATCAAATCATCGTGGACAGCATCCCGGCTCAGGACTTCAGCTTCCGGATCTCCAGCACGAGCGCCGGGATCGGCGACGTACTGGACCTGAGCTGCCGGTACATCCCCTCCAATGCCAACAGCGGGCTGGAGATCGTTTGGAGCGTATCGGACCGGAGCAAGGCGGTGATAGAGAAAGACGCCGTGACCATTCTGGGCGGAAGCGACGGAGACCTTGTGACTATTACGGGCACACTGGCCAACGGAGTGAGCCACAGCATGGACATCTGCATCCAGAAGAAGACAGATCCTTATGCCGCCTATTATGGCTACTGGGATTTTGCCAACGGTGACAGCGCCAACACCACGACGGTCAAAAATCTGGTGACCAAAGAGCAGGATGCCGTTCTGGTAGGTGTGGACGGAACAAACTCCGGTTATCTGACCGGGGACGGCCTGACCCTGGCTGCAAACTCGGCGGTACGGCTGCCGGTAAGCGGTGACCTGCCCAGCGGAGTGGAGATCTTTATGGATTTTACCCTTCCGGAAAATCTCTACACAAGCCAGACCATCAACAACAAGTCCTTTGTGGCACTGGTCAACGGCAGCGCCAACCGGCTGGAGTTTGGTACCGAGCGCTGGGGCATTGCCTGGCCTGCGCTGCGTGGTGTTGCGTCCACCGCCACGACCGAGGCAGAACTTGCCTGGCGTTACATCACAGACAAGGGCGGCACACCTCTGGGGAACTCGAAAATGTGGATCTCGTCCAGCACACTGCATCAGTATCTGCGGCTGCGGATGAGCAGCGACGGCTCCGGTGAGTTTGCCATGAAGTGCAGCACGGATGAGAGCTGGCGCACCTGGGAACTGCCCACATACGGCGTGGACAGCAGCGGGAAGGTGGTGACCTATCCGAACTTCCGTTGTGTCCGGGATGCGTGCGACGCTATCCTGATCGGCAACCGTTCCGCCATGACCTATGCAGCACCGGGCACGGTGATCCACCGGGTCTATCTGAAGGAATACAACGGCTGAGACAGCCTTACTTTTCGAAAGGGGGAATTTATATGGCGATCGAGGCATACTCGCTGCAAAACAACGGAAACCGGAAACTCTCGGCAAACTTCAACGTCCGGGAGTTCCGCTGCAAGGACGGCAGTGACCCCATCTTTGTGGACAGCGAGCTGGTCAAGCTGCTGCAGCAGCTCCGTGACCACTTCGGCAAGGCGGTGAACATCAACTCGGCGTTCCGAACGGCAAGCCACAATGCGAAACAAAAGGAATCATCCAAGTACAGCCAGCACCTCTACGGCAAGGCGGCGGATATCTGGATCTCCGGCGTGAGTGTGGATGCTCTGGCGGACTATGCCGAAAAGCTGCTCGGGGATTCCGGCGGCGTGGGGAGATACTACGCAAAAGCATTTGTGCATGTGGATGTGCGGGCGGCAAAAAGCCGCTGGAAGGGGTGAGGCCGATGGAGAGCATTCTTGTGGCGCTGATCACGGGCGGGCTGAGCTTGCTGGGAGTCGTCTACTCCAACAACCGCACTGCCCACGATATGGATGCAAAGCTGGACAAGCAGCAGGCTGTGACCACGACCAAGCTGGAGGAGCTGACCCGGGAAGTGCGGGAGCATAATAACTTTGCCCGCAGAGTACCAATATTGGAAGAACAGATGAAGGTGGTAAACCACCGTATCGCAGACCTTGAACAGAATGAGAAAGCGAGGAACTGACTATGAGTACCAAGATCACCACCAAGAGCGTATCCGCATCCACCCTGGCCCGCACCGCCTGCCTGCTGCTGGCGCTGACCAACCAGATCCTGTCCGCCTGCGGCAAGCCGATCCTGCCCATTGAGAGCGAGATTGTGGAGCAGCTGGTGACGGCTGGCATCACCTGTGCTGCTGCCCTGGTAAGCTGGTGGAAGAACAACAGCTTTACTACCGCTGCCATTGAGGCGGATGAATATCTGCAAAAAAAGAAGCAGTAATCCAAAAGGCCCGGTGTCCGAGGACACCGGGCCTTTTGAGGCAAAACAAAAACGGCTCTGCCGAAGCAGAGCCGTTGAAACGCGTAGTAAGGTAAATCAGCGCTTGCTGAACTGGGGGAGCATCGCTGGGATGGCGCTGCCATCCACGCGATGCTTGAGCCTGATTTTTATGCGCATCGGTCTCGCCCTTTCAGGGCAACCGACCGATTTGCGCAGTCGCGCTCCCCTGTTCAGCAGCTTTCCGGCTGCAAAACAAAAACGGCTCTGCCGAAGCAGAGCCGTTGAAACGCGTAGTAAGGTAAATCAGCGCTTGCTGAACTGGGGAGCGCGACGAGCGCCCTTCAGACCGTACTTCTT
>CAYXQN010000070.1:0-9143 GCA_964466825.1 uncultured Faecalibacterium sp.
ACCATGATCGGCGGCAAGGGCGTCAACGACCCTGCTCTGGTCGAGACCCTGTGCGCAAACTCCGCTGATGCGATCGAGTGGCTGGCTTCCATCGGCATCGATATGCCCAGCGTTTCCAGCTTCGGCGGCGCATCTGTCAAGCGTATCCACCGCCCCCTGAACGATGAGGGTAAGGTCGTTTCTGTTGGTTCTTACATGATCCCCCTGCTGGAGGAGAACTGCAAGAAGGCTGGCGTTGAGATCATGCTCAACACCACCGCTACCGAGATCCTGACCGATGCAAACGGCGCTGCTGTTGGCATCAAGGCTACCGGCGAGACCGGCGAGACCGTCACCATCAACGCAAAGGCTGTTGTTCTGGCTTCCGGCGGCTTCGGCGCAAACCTGGATATGGTCGTTGAGTACAAGCCCGAGCTGGCTGGCTTCATGACCACCAACGCTGCTGGCATCCAGGGCCAGGGCATCGCAATGGCTATCGAGATCGGTGCTGAGACCGTGGACATGGAGCAGATCCAGATCCACCCCACCGTTGAGGCTAACACTGCTTCCCTGATCACCGAGGGTCTGCGTGGCGACGGTGCTATCCTGGTCAACGCTGAGGGCAAGCGCTTCATCGACGAAGTCGGCACCCGTGACGTTGTTTCTGCTGCTGAGATCGCTCAGACCGGCAGCTACAGCTGGCTGATCGTTGACCAGAAGATGGTCGATGCTTCCAGCGTCATCCAGGGCTACATCAAGAACGGCTTCACCTCTGAGGGCGCAACCTACGAGGAGCTGGCAAAGGCAATTGGTGTGGATGAGGCAGCTTTGGCTGAGACCATGAACGCTTGGAATGCCTGCGTTGCAGCTGGCAAGGATGAGGAGTTCAACCGTACCAGCTTTGCAAGCCCGCTGGATACCGCTCCTTACTATGCAATCAAGGTCACCGCAGGTGTTCACCACACCATGGGCGGCCTGAAGATCAACACCAACACTGAGGTGCTGAAGGCTGACGGCTCTGTGATCCCCGGTCTGTTCGCAGCTGGCGAGATCACTGGCGGCGTCCACGGTGCAAACCGTCTGGGCGGCAACGCTGTTGCTGACTTCACCGTGTTTGGCCGTATTGCAGGTTCTGCTGCCAGCGACTACGTTGCATGAGCAGCCGCAAAAAGGCAAAACAGTCCTCTGGCAAAAATAGCTGGAAGACCAACCTGATCTTTGTTCTGATCATTCTGGCGGCAGCGGCGGCATTCTATTATTGGACCCGTCCTGAGCCGGCTCCCGGGACTGGCTTGGAAGCTGTTATCGACTTTGGAGATGGCATTTCTGAGACGGTCTCGCTGGAGGAGGATCATGATTACCTGTATGATCTGGGCAATCTTGTCGTCCATCTGCAGGTCAAAGATGGAGCGATCGCATTTTTGGACAGTCAGTGCTCGGACCATGTGTGCGAGCAATTCGGCTGGCTGAGCCAGGAAGGTGCATGGGCTGCGTGCGTGCCTGCAGGTGCGTATGTGATCGTGCAGCAAGCGCAGAACGGATAAGCTTCACTAACAAGATCAAAAAAAACAGCGCTCTGGGAATACCAGAGCGCTGTTTTTTTGTATGGTAACCGTTTTTGTGAAATAAACATAGAAGATGGACGATTTTGTAAAAGCTCCATGAAGAAATCACGAAAAAAGAGTGAAACGAAAATCGGACGCTTGTGTATCCCGTTGAAATGCGATACACTAGAACCAGATTATTCTGTACAGGGCTAGGCAGGTCTGAAAGCACAGAGATCTCATAAAGGGTAGTGCCATGCCCTATGAACGAGGAGGAAACCGTAAGCATGATCTGGAACCGTAAAAACGAAAATATCTCCGCATCAGAGGACAACGCAGTGTCCGGCAAGGCGGCTGTTTTTTTTAAGAAGTATTGGATATGGATCGTCTTGGCGCTGTGTGTTGCAGCAGCAGGTGGAGCTTGGCTGTTTTTACATCCGAAAGATGCAAAACCGGTGAGCGCTGATACCAGCTATATTGAAACTTTCCCTCAGCTGATGGACCTTTCAAATACGTTCAATGGCTCGGGTACGCTGAAGCCCGCAAATACTTATAGTATCAAGTCTTTGGTGTCCGGTAAAGTGCTTAGTGATGATTTTGAAGAAGGCGATGTCGTAGAAGCAGGCGATATCCTGTACACTGTGGACAGTGCGGATGCAGAGACAAAGCTGGAGCAGGCGGCAATCACGCTGCAGCAGACACAGCGCAGCTATGATAAGATCGTGGACCGTCAGTTCGTTCGCGCCGAGGTGGCAGGTACAGTCAGCAGCCTGAAGGTGATGAAGGGCGACGAAGTCAAGAGCGGACAGGAAGTTGCAGTGATCCGGGACAGCTCCAAGATGGTTCTGGTCCTGGAGTTCCCGGCGGCAGATGCAGCGGCTTTTTCAGTAGGTCAAAAAGCACAGGTGACCCTGGATGGAACCTTTGAACAGTTGGAGGGGACCATCCGGGCGGTAACGGGAACGGATGCTTTGAGCATTGGCAATCTGCTTACCCGTACGGTTACGATCACAGTCCAGAATGCGGGTGGCCTGACAACCGCACAGGCGGCAACTGCGACGGTGAATGGCGTGAGCTGCATTGCGGCAAAGAATTTTGAATATCAGGCGGAACGCATACTGACCGCAATGGCATCCGGAACGGTGGTAGCTATCTATGTGCCGGAGGGCGGCGAAGTAGAGGAAAATGGCATCATCCTGCAGCTCAGCGGCGAAGAAATTTCGGAGTCGATCCAATCGGCGTCGGAGACGCTGCGCAGTGCAGAGCTTTCTATGGAGAATCTGCAGGAGGCGATGAATAATTATATCATTACTTCGCCGATCAGCGGAACTGTGATCGAGAAAAACGGTAAAAGCGGTGATGCGCTGACCTCTGGCACAGAACTGTGCACCATTTATGATCTGAGCTATCTGGAGATGACGATCAACGTAGATGAGCTGCAGATCAGTGCGCTGTCGGTGGGACAAAAAGTGGAAGTGACAGCAGATGCGATCCCAAACAGGGTGTACGAAGGTGTTGTTACGCGTGTATCCATGATGGGCAAGACGGATGGCGGTACTACCACTTATCCGGTCAGTATTCGGATCAATGAGATCGATGGTCTGCGCCCGGGCATGAACGCTACCTGTGAGATCATCATCTCAGAAGCAAAGGATGTTCTGGCAGTCCCCAATGCGGCTATCGTGCGGGGCGGTTATGTTCTGGTCAAACAGGACTCGCCCGGTGCAGCCAGTGCAGACCCTGCGATGACCGCACCGGATGGATATGTTTATGTTCCGGTGATCACCGGAGTGAGCGATGTGAATTATACCGAGATCCTGGAGGGCGTTACAGCAGAGGACACGATCGCCTATGATCCAAGCTCGGTCGTGAACGACTACTACTATTATTATGACAGCGGCATTATGTTCTGACGCAGGAGGGAATAATGAGCGCTTTGATCGAATTTGATGAGGTCTGCAAGTATTATCATATGGGTGACACCACGGTAAAGGCAGCGGACCACATCACCATGAAGATCGACCGTGGAGAGTTTGTCGCCATTGTTGGTCAATCGGGTTCGGGTAAATCTACCTGCATGAACATTATCGGCTGCCTGGATGTGCCTACAGCAGGGACCTATCGCCTGAACGGAAAAGATGTTGGAAAAATGAATCGCAATGAGCTGGCGGCTATCCGCAACGAGATGTTGGGGTTTATCTTTCAGCAGTACAATCTTCTGCCCAGACTCAACCTGATGGAAAACGTGGAGGTGCCGTTGGTCTATGCAGGGGTTCCCCGTGCTGAGCGGCATATCCGTGCGCGCGAAGTGCTGGAGCAGGTTGGATTGGGGGATAAGACAAAAAATCGTCCGAATCAGCTTTCCGGCGGCCAGCAGCAGCGTGTATCCATTGCCCGTGCGCTTGTGCGTAACCCGCCAGTGATCCTGGCAGATGAACCTACAGGCGCACTGGATTCCCATACAGGCCGTGAGGTTCTGGCAATGTTGCAGCAATTGCATCAACAGGGGCATACAGTTGTGCTGATCACCCATGATAACTCCATTGCGGTGCAGGCGGATCGCATCATCCGGCTGGAAGATGGCAAGGTGGTTTACGATGGCGACGCTCATGCGCCGGAGGCGATGGTGCAGTCCTCCGTAATGCCGGGCGTGATCAAGCAGTCTGACAAGGAGGAAGCGATATGATCATTGAGACCTTCCGTCAGGCGATCCAGAATGTGTGGAGCAATAAAATGCGAACCTTCCTCACGATGCTGGGTATTATCATCGGTGTGATGGCAGTCATCGTCATTGTAGGTCTTGGCAATGGAATGACACAGAGTATGCGAGATAGCTTTTCGGCATTGGGAACAAATATGTTGTCGATCCAGGTTTGGAGCTATGGTTCTCGGAATGTCTCGGTAGAGGACGTTTATCAGATCGCTGCAGACAATCGGGATCTCATCCGGTCTGTTTCGCCTCAAGTGGATATTTCAGGTTACGGTTCGCTGAAGATCGGTACGACCTATTACCGTTGGACCAGTGTATACGGTGTGGATGAGAACTATACCGAAATGAAAAACTATGAGCTTGCACAGGGCCGCGGCGTACAGTATATGGACATTGCAGATAATAAGCAGGTCTGTATCATTGGTGATTACATCAATCGTACCGCTTTTGGAGGAAATGGTGTAGGACAGACCTTGAAAATCGGCAAGAATAAGTTCCGGATCGTCGGTGTTCTGCAACCTAAGGTCAGCGATCCGAATCAGCAGCAGGGCTCGGATGACGACTGTGTTTATCTGCCGTATACGACTGTTATGCGGCTGACAAATCAGAGCCGTGTGAGCAGCTACACTGCGATCATGGTGGATGAAAATCAGGCCAACAAAGCAAAGGAAGCTGTAGAGAGCGGCCTGGAACAGCTTTTGAAATCGGAAAACGGCTACTATATTTACAGTGCCAGCGAATG
Source organism: uncultured Faecalibacterium sp. (assembly GCA_964466825.1). Lineage (GTDB taxonomy): Bacteria > Bacillota > Clostridia > Oscillospirales > Ruminococcaceae > Faecalibacterium. The sequence goes on from CAYXQN010000070.1 coordinate 4,976, forward strand.
GCTGGAAGAAATGAATAAGATGATCAACATGGTCATTCTGGTGCTTACAGGCATTGCGAGTATTTCGCTGCTGGTCGGCGGCATTGGCATTATGAACATTATGCTGGTCTCTGTTACAGAGCGCACCCGGGAAATCGGTATCCGCAAAGCTTTGGGCGCAAAAGAGCGCACGATCCTGGCGCAGTTTGTAGTCGAAGCGGCAACAACATCTGCACTGGGCGGTGCTTTGGGCATTGCGCTGGGCTATATTGTCAGCATGGTGGCCAATAAGGTCCTCCCAATGCTGATGAGCGGAACGGAGATCACAGTGGTGCCTTCGGTCAATTCCATTGTTGTGGCGTTTGGTATTTCAGCAGGCATAGGTGTGTTGTTTGGCTACTTGCCGGCCCGCCGTGCAGCACGGCTCAATCCGATCGAAGCACTGCGGTATGACTGATGCACCTCCACTGTACAAAAAGGTGGAAATCACGGTTCAAGGAAGGAAAACTATGATGAAAAAACGTTTTCTCACATTTTTGCTGGCGGTGAGCATTGCAGTTTCTGTGCTTGTGCTGCCGGCATCCGCTGCCAGCGTTAATAACAATGCGCTGCAGACGGCGATCACGTTGGGAGCGCTGGAGGTAGATGACACAGAGATGCTGGATGCCACCATCTCTCGTGGCGCATTTGCCAAGATGCTGGTAGCCTTCTCGATCTATCGTGAAAGCGTGAACCTGCAGGGCAACGTGGGTACACTGTTCAAAGATGTGCCCAGTACTTCTCAGTGGGCACCGTATGTTCGCATTGTGGTCCAGAATGGCTGGATGAATGGTTATACCGATGGCAGTTTCCGTCCGGAAGAAGCGATGACTCTGGAAGCAGCCTGCACTGCAGTCCTCAAGCTGCTGGGGTATAAAACTACTGATTTGAAGGGCAGCTTCCCGGCGGCACAGCTCAACAAATCCAGCGAGATCGGGTTGCGCAAGCAGCTGGACCGCACACAGGGCCAGAACATGACCTACGCAGACAGTGTGCTTCTGTTCTACAATGCGCTTGCTGCCAATATGGCCAGTGGCGGTGCATACGGTACTTCTCTGGGCTTTACGGTTGCAAATGGTCAGGTGGATGCCTCCAGTGTGCTGCTCAGCAGTCTGAAAGGGCCTTTTGTGGCGCAGGAAGGTGAACAGCTGTCTTTTGCACCCAAGGCGGTATATCGAAACGATAAGGCGGCAGAGTCGGCACAGCTTGACCGATACGATGTTTATTATTATAGCGAAAGTCTGCAGACGGTATGGATCTACACCCGCCGTGCAGCAGGCCGTATTACAGCGGTAACACCCAGTGCCAGTGCACCTACGGGACTGACAGTGGCAGGCAATACCTACACGTTAGGCAGTGCTGCAGTGGCTTCTAAAGTTTCCTCGCTGAATGGCGGCGGTGTGGGCGAGGTCGTCACACTGCTGCTGGGCATGGATAACGAGGTGGCAGATGTGCTCACTGGGGAAGAAGCAGATAATGTGTTTTTTGGCGTGGTCCAATCTGCAAGCCGCGTATTGACCGAGGATAACGGTGCAGATGTGCTGCAGAAAGTGTCGATCATGTGTACCGATGGTGTCAGCCGCACCGTAAAGGTGGATAAAAGTCTGAACTATCCTACGGGCTGGTTGGTTGAACTTCAGGTGACCCAGGATGGCGAGAGCGTTACGGCTATCAGTGGAAAAGCTGTTAGTGGTAAACTAAATGAGAACGCCACGATGTTGGGCGAATATGAGCTTGCGGACGATGTACAGATTTTGGAGACAACCTCGGAGGGTGTAGCTGGGACAGTTCGTCCCAGCCGACTAGCGGGGGCTAAGCTGAGCCGATCGGATGTGCGGTATTATACCTTGAATGATGCCGGACAGATCGACCGTCTGATCCTGAATGATGTAACAGGGGATCTGTGGAGCTATGGGGTGCTGGACGATATCAAAAATCTGGCCTCCAGTATCAATACGATCCTGCCGTCTGCCGGAGGCTCTGCAGATCCTCAGCCGGATACAGGAGAGTCAGGCGGGACAGAGGGTACCTCGGACGTTGTAGATGATCTGCGGGATATTCTGGTGCCGACCACCAGCGAAATTTTGTGGGGAGTCCTCAATGGTGATATCCTGAGCACAGTGTGGAGTCGATTGACCAGCAGCACAGGGGCGCTGCTGAGCATGAGCCTGAAACAGGTGGCCCAGATCACAGGAGAACCACTGAGTTCGCTGCTGAATTATGTGGGCGGTGGTGCAACGTATGTCTGTTATGTCAACGGGAGCCCGGCCAGTTTTTCTACATCGGTCAAATATCCGGTGATCGCAGGCGGGTTGGCTGTGCGTAAGGAGCTGAACGGTGCTGTTAATGCGATGGTACAGCTGATGCCGATGAAAATCGACAAAGTAGGTGCGGCGTCGGTCCTGTCTGGATCGGAACGCTATGAAATGGCAGATGATGTGCAGGTCTATCTTTGGTACAAAGGTCAATACTATGCAACAAAGCTCTCGGAAGTGGATCCGGAAAACTATTACCTTACTGGCTGGTACGATAACTTTGGCTGCGCTGCGGGCAAGCGTGTACGAGTGATCGTGGCAGTGAAAAAGGACTGATGGAATATTATAGTCCGCCGCGCTGTCTGCTGCGGCAGGCCCGACAGCTGCTGTATCCGCGACGCTGCCCATTTTGCAATAGCGTTTTGGGCAGTATTGCTGAATGCCCGGAATGTGAACAGGAACAGCAGCAGTTGCGTCGAAAGCCCGGTATCCGGCTGGATGCGTCTCAGCATTACCTTGGAGATCTGACAGGGGCAGCAGCACCTTTTCGGTACGAAGGCTGTGTGCGTCAGGGTGTTTTGCGTGCAAAATATCAGGGTGCTCGCTGGACTGCGGTCGAAATGGGTGTTGTGCTGGCACAGATCGCATTTGGCAGCCAGGTTCGAATGTTTGGGGCGGAACCGATCCCACAGCGGGTGGAAGGTGCACGCCTGGGCTACGACTGCATCGTGCCGGTGCCGGCCTCTGGGACATCAAGAGGCTACAATGTTCCGGAATTGATGGGGATTCCTCTGGCAAAAGCTCTGGATATACCATTGGAAGCAAACGTGCTTTATCGAGCGAAACCGAAAAAACATCAGGCAGGCCTTTCATTTGAGGAACGACTGGCCAACGTGGCCGGAGTTTTTCAGGTAAAGGATGCGGACCTGATAGAGGGCAGACGGGTTTTGCTGGTGGATGACGTTATCACAACAGGGGCTACGGCGGCTTCCTGTGCACAGGCATTGCTTCATGCAGGAGCAGAAAGTGTGTTTGCAGTTGCAATTGCAACAGTGGAATTTTCAATGATTCCTACAGATAAAAATAATTTTTTGAATTTGTCAAAAAATGCTTGACAAAGAACCGCAAACTGCGTATAATATCTCTTGTCGCCGCGCTTCGGTAGGGAGGCGGGTGCGATATCCGGGTGTAGCGCAGTTTTGGTAGCGCGCTTGAATGGGGTTCAAGAGGCCGTGAGTTCGATTCTCGCCACTCGGACCAAAAATCCAACGATTTCACGTTAGAAATCGTTGGATTTTTTTTGTTTTTGGTCTGACCGCAGTTGGATTTGACCACATTTTTGACCACAATAAGGGCGGTTTTACCTGGTCTGCTGGGTGTCATTTTATCCGAATGTCAACACCCAGCGCCTGTATCTGCGACACATAGGTGTGGCGGAAGCCATAGGCGATCGTAATACAGCTAGAAAAGAGCATTCCTCTGCTTGGGAGGGATGCTCTTTTTTAAATCGCATTCCGAATCAGGTCATGAATCCGATAAAAAGGAAGCCGTTTTTGTAGAGTGATTCCTGGCTTTCGTGTATGATTATGATACATAATCCACGAAAAGTTGGTTCTGAGTTTGAAAAAGCTGGAAAGAATCACGAAAACAAAGAAAGAAGGTTTCGAGAATGCAGTACGGCTATTTTGATGATGCGAATCGAGAATATGTCATCACTCGCCCGGACACTCCGGATCCGTGGGTAAACTATCTGGGCAGCCCGGAGTATGGTGCGATCATTTCGAACAATGCCGGCGGATACAGTTTTGCCAAGAGTGGCGCAAACGGACGGATCCTGCGGTATGTATTCAATCAGTTCGACCAGCCGGGACGCTATATCTATCTTCGCGATAATG
>CAYXQN010000071.1:0-9030 GCA_964466825.1 uncultured Faecalibacterium sp.
CAGCGCTCAGCGTTTACTTCTCTGCACTGACGGCTTATGGCATCTACGCCTATAACTTCAAGTTCAAAAAGGCTGCCTTTGCGCTGATCCTCCTTATCATGACCATGCCGACACAGGTTTCGGCACTGGGCTTCCTGCAGTTGGTCAACGAGATGGGACTGAAGAACAGCTTCATCCCGCTGATCATCCCCAGCATTGCATCCCCGGCGGTCTTCTTCTTTATGAAGCAATATCTGGACTCCAGCCTTCCGATGGAGATCGTTGAGGCGGCGCGCATCGACGGCGCAGGCGAGTTCTATACCTTCAACCGCATCGTGCTGCCGATCATGAAACCGGCACTGGCCGTTCAGGGTATCTTCGCATTCGTTTCCAGCTGGAACAACTACTTTATCCCTGCTCTGGTTCTGGATAGCCCGGAGAAAAAGACTCTGCCGATCCTGATCGCACAGCTCCGCAGCGCAGATTTCCTCAAGTTTGATATGGGCAAAGTCTATATGATGGTGGCGATCGCCATCCTGCCCGTCATCGTTGTCTACCTGCTGCTGAGCAAGTACATCGTCCGCGGTGTTGCGCTGGGCGGTGTCAAGGGCTAACCGTGTTACCACTCCCTTGATTTTCTTCTACATCATCTTTTCTCTATATCATTTGATGGCAAACAGCCTACGGAGCATTCCGTAGGCTGTTTGCTGTTTGGGATGACCGCATTTTGACCGCAATGCAGGCAGTTTTACCTGGTCTGATGGCGTCTGAATTTTAAGCTGGAAATGCCGCGCTGAATAATCGGACGGCGCTCTGTCGGAAGGATTCCTGAACCGCGATGCAGATGTACCGTGGTTTTTGCTGCCTGTTTTTAGGATGAAATCGCATAATGTGGGATGATTTTTCGAAATATAAGTATGCGCAATTACTCGTGAACTTCTGGATTGATGTTATAACATATCGGTTGTGTTCCAGCGATTGACAACTTGTTTTAAAATTGTAAATAACTTGACACTATTCCAGTCGCTATGATAGCATTAAAGATGAAATACAAAAGATACAATGAAACGATTGAAATTGTTTGCAGGAAGGGGGCGAGGATGTTGAATATTGTTATCGTAGAAGATGAGAGTGAGGCCAAACAGCGGCTGGAAAGCTGTTTGGAACGCTACGCCAAAGAATATGAGGTCGCATTTTCCATCACCTGGTATTCAAATGGTTTTGACTTTCTGGAAGGTTGGCATCAGGATGCGGACATTGTGTTTATGGATGTGGATATGCCTGGGATGAATGGCATTGAGACAGCCCGTCGGATGCGGGAAGCAGACGAAAATGTGGTGCTGATCTTTGTGACCAATCTGGCTCAGTATGCCATCGAAGGATATTCGGTGGATGCGCTGGATTATGTGCTTAAGCCAGTGGACTATTTTGCACTCAAGCTCAAAATCAAAAAAGCTATGAGGTATGTGGCATCTGGTACCGAACGAGTGGTTCCGGTAGTCAGCGAAGGGCAGACCTATTATCTGAAAAGCAGTGACATCCTTTATGTTGAGGTGGAAAAACATAATTTGACCTATCACACCATCAATGGGAGTTTTACCTGTGTTGACTCGCTCAAAAACGCTGAGGAAATGCTGCGGGATATGAATTTTTATCGCTGCAACTATTGCTATCTGGTAAACCTGCGTCATGTGGCATCCGTAGGCAGCACAGAGATCCGGGTCGGCAAGGATACCCTGCAGATCAGCCGGAACAGGCGCAAGGCGTTTTTAGAAAAATTGAGCGAATATTATAGTAAAGGAGGCAGGACGCGATGAATACATTCTTATTCCGTGGAATGTTCTTTTGGGACATCCTTACGGTTGGACTGGTGCTGATGTTTTCGCTGCCAAAGCGCAGTTATCCGGGGCTGCGCATCGGAGCATCGGTATTGATCTGTTATCTGGCTAGTCACCTTTGGGAATTGGTCCAGATGCAGGCAGCCTACAATCTGGCAGGAATGATCGTTGGTTATTTTGGTGCATATCTGATCGTGCTGTGCACGCTGTGGTTTGTTGTGGACCTGGACATCTGGACATTCTTGTATATGGGGACCTTTGTATGGTTCACGCAGCAATTTGCCAATGCAGTTGATTTTGCTTTCAAACACGGCACCGGTGCAACGTATGCCAACTGGCTTTATCACAAGGCGGTCCTTTTGTTCTGCGCGGTTGCGATCTATTGGTTTATTACCCGCAAATTTCAGCGTTCGGTACTGCGCTGGCTTCGACTGAATCGAGTGGTCCCCATCTGGCTGCTGATGTGTGTGGTTTGCTGTGGTCTCAACAGCTATGCAAGTATCAGCGGCGGTAACAGCCAGGCATTCTATCTGCTGGAGATGTTCTCCAACCTGTTTGGCATCATGTATCTGTACAACCTGTACATGCTTAGCGGTATGGAACGGGAAAGCGAGAATATTCACTTTATGATGGAGCAGGAACGGCGTAAGTATGAGATCAGCCGTGAAAACATTGAACAGCTCAACATCAAAAGCCATGATCTGCGCCACCAGATCCGGGATTTTCACAAAAAAGGTCAGATCGACGAGCGGGTCCTGGCGGACATGGAGCATACGATTGATCGGTACGACTCGGTATTCCATACGGGGAACGAGGCCCTTGACATTATCCTGACTGAAAAGAGCCTTGTTTGCAATAGTAAGGGGATCGGTTTTACCTGCATGGCGCAGGCCGACAGCATTGGTTATATCGAAGCAGCCGATCTCTACGCGTTGTTTGGCAATGCGCTGGAAAATGCTATTGAAGCAACGGACAAGCTGTCCGATCCGCAGAAAAAACAAATCTCGTTTACTATGCGCAAAATGGGCGGTTTTTATATCGCACAGCTTCAGAATTATACGCAGGAGGATCTGTGTTTTCACGATGGATTGCCGCAGACCACAAAAATGGATAAACGGAACCATGGTATTGGAGTGCGCAGTATGCAGCTTCTGGTGGAAAAGTATGGCGGCCAGATGAGTTACAGCCAGGAAGAAGACATGGTAGAGCTGGATTTGATGCTGGCGGCAAGTGACGGAACAAAGTATCCATCGAAAAGTGCATAGTGCACAAAAGTTTTTTATAATTGAGCGAATTACAGGTTATGCTGTCTGTTTCGACAGGTTATGCGGAGAATTGCCCTCTCCGCATTTTTTTGTGTCAAAATGTAAGCAACACATCCTGCACCGTCCTGTGGCTGTGCAGGGGACCGAAAAACATTGTTTCACACAAAAAAAGGAGGACCAGGATGAAACGCAGAGACTTCCTGAAAGGCATGGCTGGCACGACCGGTCTTGTTTTGGCAAACGAGATGGCAGCGTCCACACTGCTATTTCAGAATCAGGGCATGATCAATCAGGCTTTGAACGTGACAACAAGTCGTGTTGTGCAGACGGATGGTGAGGCTGGAAACACCACTTATTACGGTGCAGAGGCCTTTAGACAGTACGGTGAAGATGTTACCAGCAAGGCAAATGCCTTGAAGGTGGAAATGGCAGCTGCAGCAGAGAGCGTTACGCAGGCGGAGGAGGGTACGGTTGTTCTGATCAACAACGGTATTCTGCCGATGGCGCCGGATAGTACCAAAATTACTGTGTTTGGCAATGGTTCCACAAACTCCCGCTATAACAAGAGCAAGAGTAAAAGTACTGTGGATGCTATTCCGATGATGACCTTTAACCTGGCAATGAGCAGTGTGTTTGGTGAGGCGAATGTTGATACCTCTCTGAGCACTAATGTTTACAGCAAACTCAGTACTACTACATATAGTGAGGTCTTTGAGGCTCCTATTGCGGACGTCAAAGCACAGGAAAGCAACTGGAAGTCTACCGGTTCGGTGGCAGTGGTCGTGCTTACCCGTTATGGCTCGGAAGACGGCGAGACCTATATGCTGGTAGATGACAACGGCACCACACGCCATTATCTGGGCTTGATGCAGAACGAAATGGACCTGCTGGCATACCTGAAGGCTGGCAAGCAGAGTGGTATGTTCAAGGGCATTGTGGTAGTTATCAACGCTGACCAGATGATGGAACTGGGTTGGGCGTATGACTACGATGTGGACGCTCTGGTCATCGGAGGTCTGCCGGGAACACAAGGCTTTGAGGGCGTTGCCAATGTGATGAGTGGTAAGGTAAACGCCAGTGGTAAGCTGGTAGACTGCTACCCCGTAAACTCGCTCAGCTCTCCGGCTTGCACATACGCAGCAAATGAAAACTCTCAGCAGTGGAAGAACCTTGATGAGGTCCTCGCTTATATCAATGAAGAAGGCGTCGTTTCGGAAAAACATGCCGACGACTATATCATCTACGCCGAGGGAATTTATGTCGGCTACAAGTACTACGAGACCCGTTACGAAGACTGTGTGATGGGCCGGTATGGCGCAAATGATACTGTCGGAAGTACCGCTGGCACCGCCTGGAATTATGCTGACGAAATGGACTTTACCTTTGGTGCGGGCCTGAGCTATACGACCTTTGAGCAGAAGCTCAAGAATGTCAGCTATGACAGCGCCGAGGATACCTACACGGTTACGGTGGAAGTCAAGAACACGGGCAGTCTGGCGGGTAAGAGCGTTGTGCAGGTCTATGCACAGACACCTTACGGCAGCTATGAGATCAACAACAAGGTGGAAAAATCTGCGATCCAGCTGGCAGGCTTTGAAAAGACGGATGACATTGCGCCGGGTGAAACCGTTACGGTGGAGGTGCCGGTAGAACGCTATTTGTTGGCCAGTTACGACAGCCACGCAGCACGCGGCTATATCATGAGCGAAGGTACCTACTACTTTGCCATTGGTGATGACGCCCACGATGCGCTGAACAATGTATTGGCAGCCAAGGGCTACTCCTCTGCGGATGGCATGGTGGATGCCCGTGGCAATGCAGTGGATGGCGATGCAGCAAAGACTTACAAGTGGACCGAAGGTGCACTGGACAGCACCAGTTACCGCTATAGCCGCTATGATTCTGAAGTGGAAGTTACCAATCGATTTGATCACGATCAGCTCTCCAGCTACGGTATTGATTTTACCTATCTGACCCGCAGCGACTGGGCGGGAACCTTCCCCGCAAAACCCTTTGCGGTAGAACTCAGCGATGAGATGATGAAGGACCTGCGCGGTGACTGGTACGATGAGTATGTTGCTTCGCTGGATGATGTCCCTTCTGTGAATGATTTTGTTCAGGGTGTGGACAATGGCATGAGCTTTATTACCCTGAAAGATGCTGAGTGGGAAGATGAGGAGATCTGGGATACCTTTATTGATCAGCTTACGGTGGAAGAAATGCTGAGCTTGCGCAACGACTCCAACGGCTGTGGGGCCATTGAACATGTGGCCTTGCCCAGCCAGGCCCGTGGCGATGATGGCGTGTGTATCCAGCAGGGTAGTTTGGCAGCTACCGGCGAAAGCTGCCTGAGCTGGGTCTCTGAGGTCATGACCTCTCGTACTTGGAACAAAAAACGCTTTGCTGCCCGTGGTCATATGCTGGGCGTGGAAGCTATCTACTGTAATCTGAACGAGCTGTGGTATGGCGGCGGCAATGTTCATCGTACAGCCTTTGGCGGACGTAATATGCAGTATTACTCTGAGGACGGCACCATGGGCTACTATGTTGGCTGGTACGAAGCACAGGCTATGCAGGCTCTGGGCATTATGTACGGTATCAAGCACTTTGTCATGAACGATCAGGAAGCTAACCGTGAGAGTCTTGGTACCTTTGCAGACGAGCAGGCGATTCGTGAGCTGTATCTGCGCAGCTTTGAAGGCCCCATGTGTAAGGGTGGCGCCAACGGCATTATGACTGGTTTCAACCGCATCGGTCTGCGCTATGTTGCAACCAACGATGATCTGCTGACCGGTGTGCTGAAGACCGAGTGGGCCTTTAAGGGACATGTTACTACCGACGCAGGCAGCAACAGCTATAAGAGTCGTCTGCTGGAGCAGCTGGAAGCTGGTATCGACTATACCTGCTGGAACAGCGATAACTCCATTATTGGTGAGTATATCAACAACGGCGATGGCCACGCACTGGAAAAGCTGCGTCTGGCAACCAAGTACAATCTGTATGCAGCAAGCCGATCGACCACTGTCAATGGCCTTAGCAGCAATACTCGTGTTGAGCGTATCGTGCCTGCCTGGCAAAAAGCACTGGCCTACGGCGGCATTGGTCTGGCTGTTGCAGGACTGGCATTTGCGGGCGGCGCTGCTTACGAAGATGTCAAGGCGGCACCGGTATCTGTTGCTTCGGAAGAAAAGAAGCAGCCCAACAAACTGCGTCTGACTGCAGCAGCGTTCAGTGCTGTTTCGCTGATTGGTTTTGTTATTTATGGTCTGGTGTTCAATTATTTTGATACTTTTGTTGCAGGCGGTTTGATGCTGGCTACAGTCCTGTATGCATTCTCGGCATTTAGTAAGGGCAAGCTGGGGGCAATTGCGCTGCCTGCTGGTGTGCTGAGTGTGGCGGCTGCACAGGCGCTGTTCTTTGTTAATAGCTTCCCGGTCTGGGCTGATGAAGTGAACGGAATCACTATGTACAACTCCCGCGGCGGTCTGGTGCCGGTCATTGCATTGCTGGTGCTCCTGCTGGCATCTGCCATTACAGGCATCGTGGCATCCTTTAAGGCAAGCAAGGAGGGCAAATAAAATGAAGCTCAGAAAGAATATTGCGGTCTGCATGACCAGTACGCTGTTGGCGCTTACGCTGACGGGATGTTCCACTACTGTGAGGACAAATTACAACAGCTATATCCGTTATATGAAAGAGATTCTTGGCGTAAAGGCGAAAACCTCAGCCGCTGTTTCTTCGTCAGCGTCTACAGCCACAGAAATCGGCTCCCCGGCTTCCTTTGTGGTCAATGGCGATACTTTCACCTTTGCGGGTGTAGAGCATGCGGAACAGTACATCCTGTACCTGTGTGCAAAAGGCTCAACAAACGATTCGGATGACTTTATGTACAGTGGAGTGGTGGATGATACGGGTGCGGCTGAGTATACGGGCAGCCTCTGGGATCTGACTAATTGTGCATATGGCGAGTATACGGCCAAGGTGTTTGCGGTAGCTGCAGACTACACCATGAGCAAGGGCGTTTTGGCTGATTACAGCATTAACGGCGAGCTGCCGGCTCCGGAGCTGGCCTACAGCTACGATGGACATGGGATCCTTACGCTGCAGGTCGCAAATACGGAAGACTACGAGGCCAGTGCAACACCGGATGAGATCCTGGTGACGATTGAAGGTCCCAGTGCTCAGGAGGCGAAATTTGACTCTGCAATGTCTGATTTTGACATTGAAAAGATGGCAGCTGGCGACTATACGATCACTGCAGTGGCAAAGAGCAGCAGCGCATGGGTTACTGTAGAACAAAGCAAGGTCTTTGAGTTGACTGTGAGCCTTGGTTCTGACGAGATTGCATCGGACAATTATACCAAGCCTCAGGGCATGGGTGGCGGTCCTGGCGGTGGCGGATTTGAGATCAAGCCCACTGGTCTGCAAATTACAGAAGGTGAGAGCGGTTTTACTTTTAAGGTTGGCGCTCATGACCTCTTTAAGACCACAGCAACGCTGGCAGAAACACCGGACGAGGGTGCGGCCTATACTTATGACCTGGCACAGGGTGACCCGAATGCTCCGTTTACCATCGCGATGAAGCTCAACCTGATGGCAGATGGCACTGCAGAGCTGAACATTGCAGCTGGCGGCCCTGTCACTGCGACCCGCAAGTATGGTACCTGGACCAGCAATGGCGGCGTGATCGATGTTGCCTGGTGAGTTCTTGCATCCATGACAGTATAAGTGCTCCTTCATAAAAAGGTGCGGCAGGACATTTAACCGTCCTGCCGCACCTTTTTGGATGTGAGCAATAAAGAAACGCAGTATTTTAAGGTTTGACCGAAATCAACAGGGAGCGGAAGAAATTCCTCCGTTCGGACTCGGAAGGATGAGAAAAATACTATTATGCAAACGGATTTTCGGTGGGATATGGTTATGCACCAAACACCTTGGTATAATCGGCCTTGAATTTTTCAATACCCTGGTCTGTCAGAGGATGATGGATCATCTGTTCGAGCACCTTATAAGGTACGGTGGCAATGTCAGCTCCGGCAAGTGCACAATCCATCACATGGATGGGGTTGCGCACACTCGCTGCAATGATCTGAGTATGAATATCTTCATAATTTGCAAAAATAGCGGCAATGCTTTCGATCAGATCAATGCCCGGCTGGGAAATATCATCCAGTCTGCCCAGGAAGGGGCTGACGTATGTAGCGCCGGCACGGGCAGCGAGCAATGCCTGATTTGCACTGAAGATCAGGGTGCAGTTTGTGGGGATGCCTTCGGCTGAAAGAACTTTGATGGCTTTGAGACCTTCCGCTGTCATCGGGATCTTGACCACCATACGCTTGGGGGCCAGAGCATAGATGGCGCGACCCTCGGCGATCATTCCGGAAGCATCCTCGGTGGTTGCTTTTACTTCGCCCGAGATAGGACCATCCACAAAACTGGCGATCTCGGCAAGAGTCTCGGCATAGTTACGGCCTTCCTTGGCGATCAGACTGGGATTGGTCGTAACACCGGCGATCACGCCCATATCATTTGCCTTACGGATCTCGTCTACATTAGCAGTGTCGATAAAGAATTTCATGTTTGTTCTCCTTTCGTACGGCCAGATTTGTGTGGGATTTTTGAAGGAGGCTGAGAGTGTGGGCGGTCTTCCTGCCCGGGCCTCAGCCAAGAGATCTTGATGCTTTTATTATACCTGTATCTGAAGAAGATGAAAAGGAAAATTTTTGCTTCTAGGATAAAAAGTTTTGGAAAAGCAAAAGATGCCGGAATCGTTTATGGTACAGCAGCTAACTGCAAAAAGCATTCGTTTCGGGTGTGCACCATTTATCTTTATGATAAAACATCTGGCGATACATGGTCAGGTGAAAATCGGACACTTCTAATATCCGTAGTCGGCCGGCTGCGATACTGTCGTTTACGGCAAATCGGGGCAGAAGCGAAATGCCTTC
>CAYXQN010000072.1:0-8780 GCA_964466825.1 uncultured Faecalibacterium sp.
AGCAGGGGACTGAAAATCCCCGTGTCATTGGTTCGATTCCGATCGGAGGCACCAAAGGGAATCCAACAGGATTCCCGGATATGCGGCCGTAGCTCATCTGGTAGAGCGCCACCTTGCCAAGGTGGAGGTAGCGAGTTCGAGCCTCGTCGGCCGCTCCAGACGAAAAGACCCAAGCCTTTTGGCTTGGGTCTTTTTTCGCCGTAAAATTGTTACAGATCAAAAGACGGTACAGATGGTTGTCTGTACCGTCTTTTGCATTTACTTATAATAATGTGGTCAGGATCAGCGCACAGACCGGCAGGGTGAGGATGCTTAACAGGGTGGTCAGGACCACGCAGCCGGCAGCGTAGTGTTCGTCGTGTCCGAACTGTACGGCAAATACCGATGTGATCGCTGCAGCAGGACAGCATTCCAGCAGGACGACCACCTGCATGGCCATACCATGAAAGCCCAGAAATGCAAATATGCCAAGGCAGACTGCTGGGATCAGGACCATGCGGACGGCGGCAAGCTTCCAGATGTGCGGATCGCAGACGATGCTGCGCACATCACCGGCAGCGATCAGCATACCGGTGATAAACATGGAGAGAGGGGTGTTGATGCCGGCGACCAGTTCCAACGGCTGCGTGATAAGAGCGGGCAGAGGAATCTGCAGCAGGTAGATGGCAAGGCCGACAACAATGGCATAAAACACCGGTGTGCGGGCCAGACTGCGAGCAACCGCTCTGGGGCTGGACTCACCGCTGACCAGGCCGTAACCGAGGGTCCACAACAGCAGGTTGAATACGGTGACAAAGGCGCTGGCGTAGAGCAGACCTTCGGCTCCGAACAAAGCGGAGATAAGCGGAAACCCCATATACGCAGCATTGGAAAAAATACAGGCAAACCGAAAGATAGCTGTGCGGCTGCCTTTGCTGCGGGCAGTGATGATCAGGGTGAGCACAGTGCCGATCAAAATCGCCAGAACGCTCATGCCGAAGGCAGCCAGCAGATTGCGCAGGATCTGGAGACTGAACTCCATGCGGTAGGAGTTGACCACCATGGCCGGCACGACGATGTAGACCAACAGGTTGGAGAGGGTTTGCTTGTCGGCTGGTTTCAGCACACCGGTTTTGACGGAAAGTGCACCGGTGCCGATAAGAATGAACAAAACAGCAACCTGCTGTGCGGTGATCATGGCCAGATCCATAATGGTTCCTCCCGGTAAGTCAAATCAAAAGGTGGTTCATACACACATATAACAAAAAATCACCCGCTTGGCAAGTAAAAATGCCAAACGGGTGCAGACAGGTGCTGAAAATTACAGGATCACGTTTTTGATCAGCAGGGATACGCTGCCATCGGTATCGTGCAGGAACTCAACTTCGGATTCTTCATTCAGCAGCTCGGTGGGGATCTTGACCTCGATGCCGTTTGCAGTACGGATGCTGCGGCTCTCCATCCGTCGGATGCGCGCAGGAGTCACTGTAACGGGCAGCTCGGCACGGTCCAGCACATCGCTTTTTTCCACATAATCGTCAAAGGGGACCGCAGCCAGAGGATACTCCTCTGCCAGCTGCTGGCGCAGCTGGTCGATGGAAATATGGTTGTCGTTATCGGTGGCCTGGTCTGCGATCATTTTGGCGACCTGTGCTTCTACATGGAGCTCGTCTTCATAAGACTCCCGCACAGCCTGGGTGGCGGCATCCTGGATCGCCTGCAGTTTTTTCTTTTCCGGCTGAGCCTGGGTGTACTGGAATACAACGGAGGAAAGATAGAACTCCTTGTGTCCGTCGATGTCGTATTTTTTTTCCAGCAGACGCATGGAGTAATCGGTCAGGTTGACCAGCGCACCTTCTTCCACCTTTCCGCTTTGGGTGGGCAGGCAGGCACGCTGCTGGATAATAGAACTGACCGGAGCACCGGAAACGGTCTCGGTGTAGTGAGTATAGCCGTTTTTGTAGTTGAGTTTCAGGATGCCAAGCCACGGTTCGCCGTCCCGGGTAAAGTCTACCACGGCAAGGTCGGCACCGGGGATGGTGGTATGTGCGTGCATGTAATCAAACAGCACTCCGGCAATGCGGCAGGATAGATCTACAAAGTCCTGATTGTGTTCCAGCTCGTTTTTGAACGCAGAGTCCGGCAGCGGACGACACTGCCGGATATCATCGCTGGCAAGCAGTTTTTCGATATGCGTCTGCAGATAGGCGGTCTTTTCGGCGGTCATTTCCATGCCGCTGCCGCTCAGGATGGGGGCCTCCATTGTGGTGTCCAGAACGTGCAGGATCGCCTGATGAATGATGATCTCCATGGGTGATAACCTCATTTCACACAAAGTAAAGATGTCCTGAACAGTATAGCACAATCTATAAAAAAAGGCGAGGGCTTGCCAGCGCGCAGAGGGCGTGCTACAATGAAAACACAGGACGGGAAAGGAGCGTTGGCAATGGAATTCTGGGATAAACCGATGGATAACCTGATCCGCATCCATGAAAAAGAGATCTGCGGCAGTGCACAGGCCCTTTTGCTGGAGGGAGAGCAGGTGGTAGGCGCCTACAAAACAGTGCGTGACCAGGTGATCTTTACCAGCCACCGGGTGATCATGGTGGATGTGAAAGGTGTGACCGGAACACGGCAGTCGATTTTTGTGCTGCCGTACAGCAAGGTGCTGCACTATGGCATCCAGACACCGGGCTTTGGAGACCCGCTGCAGACCTCGCAGCTGACGCTCTGTTTTGCGGATGAACATGATGCAAGTTTTGCGTTTATTGGCCAGGAAGAACTGTTCGCAGTGGCAAAGGCCATCAGCCGCCGTATTTTATGACCGGAAACCAGTGCTTCCGGACAGATAGAACAAGACACAGCTTACAGAAGAAAGGCATGATCCCGATCATGCCTTTCTTCTGTTTGATAAGAAAAATAATTGTTCTTTCGGGGAAGGGATTGCGTTTTTTGAGAGAGCGAAAAATTTGTTATTGTATACAAATGCGACAATAAAAATGGAACAAGAGAACAAAAAGTGGTTGAAATGTTCAAATAATGCGGTTTTCGTGAAAAGATGTTCCGGCTGTTCGTTTTGCGGTTGACAGTTTGCGCCGGGCTGGGATAAAATGCAGCCAACAGAAGGGTAGGCTGAGCTTCTCCCACGAACGGCCCTGGCCCTTGGAATAAAGAACGGAACAATGACAGGAGGACGATGTTATGGCAACCAAATTTACCCGTAAGACGTTCCTGAAGGCTGGTGCTGCCGGTCTGGGCATGATGGCACTGAATGTTTGTGCAAGTGCAGCTTCTCCGGAAGAAAACTGCTTTGGCATCTTCAAAAAGAAGGAAGAAGCCGCAGTAGAGGAGACTGTTGTGGAAACGGTCGAGGCGGCAGCTCCGACTTATGCGGGCTCCCGAAAGACTGCATTCTGGTATTCGGAAACGCTCAAGCAGGACTGCAACTACACGGTTTATCTGCCGGCAAGCTACGATGCATCCAATAAGGAGCAGAAGTATCCGGTCATCTATCTGATGCACGGTGTTGGCGGCCATCAGCTGAACATGATCGAGCGTTTTTCCACGCCGGATATCCTCAATAAGCTGATCGGCGAGGGTGCTTTGCCGGAGTGCATTGCGGTCTTTATTGATGGTTACAACTCGTTCTACTATGATGGACCCGGCCTGAAGATGGAAACTGCCATCATCAAGGACCTGATCCCCTTTATCGATAAGACCTATCATACCGACGCGACCAAGGCTGGACGGATGATCGGCGGTATATCCATGGGTGGTTATGGCGCAGCCCGCTTTGCCCTGAAGTATCCCGAAATGTTCTCGGCAGCGCTGCTGTTGTCGCCCGCTGTGTGGAAGAATGCGAAGGGCAATGCCTGCTCCAGCCTGCATCTGTTCAACAACTTTGACCAGGCTACCTGGGATGCAGAGCATCCGACGGCTTTCCTGAGCTCTTATGCTGCAGCTAACAGCCCGGTCAACTTTTATATCATCCATGGCACGGCAGATACGACCGTACCAGTAGCCGATGTGGAACTGTTTGTGGATAAGCTGAAAAAGGTGGCGCCGGTGGAGTATGTGCCGTACCAGGACGGCATCCATGCATGGCCTACCTGGAAGATTACCTGTGAGGAAGCTCTGAGATACGCTGGCACGCTGCTGAAGTGATGGCTGCATTATAATGGTGCAAAAGGGTGTGTCGAGCTTTTCGACACGCCCTTTTTTGTAGGCTGCGACGAGAAAACACTGTCGTTTTGCACAGAGATACCAACGGGAGTAACACGGTGTTTCAATGGCGAAAACGCATATTTTTTAGCGGAGATGCGTCCGATAAATTTGTTGTTGTATACAAAATGATAATAATCTTGAAACATCCATTCAAAAAACAGGTGAAAATGTACAAAAACAAAGAAAAGCTGAAACTTTGTTCCGGAAACGCTGGTTTTGATTGACATTCTGTGCCGATTGGCGGTACAATGCAGACAAGGAACCGAGCCCGGTGTACCGGATGCCTTGGCAACGGCGGGCTCGCATATCGTGATGATGACAGGAGGAAATCTTATGGCAACCAAATTTTCCCGCAAGACTTTCCTGAAGGGCAGCGTTGCTGGCCTGGGCATGATGGCACTCAGCGGTGTGGCAGCAAGTGCAGCTGCACCCGTGGAGGAAGAAAACTGCCTGAGCACTCTGGCAAACAAGGCTGCTACCGTTAAGACGGAGCAGAAAGTTGCAGAGGGCAATGGCTGGCAGGCTAACCGCAATTTCCCCAACTGGGCAAACTACGTGGATGATACCCTGGCAATGAACAATATGTACACCTTCACCGGTTACGAGGATCAGGGTACCCTGTATCTGGAGCCGACTGCTGGTGTGACCAGCTTCAAGCTGTTTGTCAACAACCGTGAGATCAAGACCGCTGCACTGACCGGCGGTGCTACCTGGGCTGTGGATATCTCCAAGTTCACGGTCAATGGCGACAACACCATTCAGATCAGCAATGTCCGCCCCCGTGGCGAGAGCGTCAGAATGCGCGTGGGCTACCCTGTCGTGCAGGATGGCAAGCCCGAAGAAGTGGGCCTGAACCCGGATGTTCTGGAGACCATTTCTCAGATCGTTCAGTCTGATGTTGACAATGGCTTCCCCAGCGCACAGATGGCCGTGATCAAGAACGGCAAGCTGGTGTACCAGAATGCCTGGGGCAAGGTGAACTCCTACAACCCCGATGGTTCTGTCAAGACTGACAGCCCTGCTGTGACCAACGACACCCTGTACGATCTGGCTTCTAACAGCAAGATGTACACCGCAAACTATGCTCTGCAGTACCTGGTCACCAACGGTAAGGTGGATCTGGATGCAAAGCTGGTGGACCTGTTCGGCAATGCATTTGTGGATGACACCATCGATATCACTTTCAAGGGCTACGAGAACCCCGGCCTGGAAGTGAACAAGCAGTGGAAGAGCGAGCTGACCATCCGTGACATTCTGCGTCACCAGGCTGGTTTCCCCGCTGACCCTCAGTACCACAATGACCAGTTTGACCAGTATGCTCAGAAGGCTACCGCTGGTGTGCCCAATGTGCTGTTCTCTGGCTACGACGGAACCGCTGCTACCCGTGAGAACACCCTGAAGGTCATCTTCAAGACCCCGCTGATGTACAAGCCCGGCACCAAGACTGTCTACTCTGACGTTGACTACATGCTGCTGGCCTTTATCATTGAGCAGGTCACCGGCAAGGGTCTGGACGAGTTCCTGCGCGAGACCTTCTGGGAGCCGATGGGCCTGACCCGTACCTGCTTCAACCCCCTGCAGAACGGTTTCACTGCAAATGACTGCGCTGCAACTGAGCTGAACGGCAATACCCGTGACGGTGCTGTTACCTTTACTGGTGCCCGCACTGCTACCATCCAGGGCGAGGTCCACGACGAAAAGGCTTACTACGCAATGGGCGGCATTTCCGGCCATGCTGGTATGTTCTCCACTGCTACTGAGCTGGCAAAGCTGGCTTCTGTCATGCTGACTGGCGGCTACGGCGAGAACAAGTTCTTCTCCCGCAACGTTATGGACACCTTTACCGCACCCAAGAAGGAGAATGCGGCAAACTGGGGTCTGGGCTGGTGGCGTGAGGCTGATGACGGCCGCTGCTGGTACTTCGGCACCCAGTCCTCTTCTTCCACCATCGGTCACCAGGGCTGGACTGGTACCCTGACCCTGATCGACCCGGTCGAGAACCTGGTCATGGTCTATCTGACCAACAAGATCAACTCTCCCGTCACCAATCCCAAGTCCAACGCCAACAAGTTCAACGGCAACTGGTACACTTCTTCTACTCTGGGCTTTGTGCCTCAGATCCTGTACCAGGGCTTTGAGAACCGTGCACCCAGCGATGTCAACGCTGTGCTGACCGCTATCCTGCCGGATATGGTCGAGGGCAAGTTCTCTCTGGTTGCAAAGGAGAAGACCAGCGATCCCAACCATCCCATCGTCCGTGCTGCTTATGCACTGGTCGAGGCAATGGTTGCTCGTGCACAGACCACCCACTCCCGTCAGGACTGGGCAAA
Organism: uncultured Faecalibacterium sp.; assembly: GCA_964466825.1. Classification (GTDB taxonomy): domain Bacteria; phylum Bacillota; class Clostridia; order Oscillospirales; family Ruminococcaceae; genus Faecalibacterium. The sequence goes on from CAYXQN010000072.1 coordinate 6,534, forward strand.
CGTCAAGGAGAGCCTGGAACTGCTGGATGCAGACCGCGATGCTGAGGAGCTGGCAAAGCTGCAGAAGATCTGCGCAAAGCACTAAGTTTGAGATCCACTAATTTCTCATAAATACCTCAACCGTATGAATCGCCCGCTTCGGTAACACGGAGCGGGCAATTCATTAAAGAAAAACGAATAAATATTCATAAATGATAGAGTTGAATGGAGAAATAACCATGGAAATGAAATTTTCTCGCAGAGCCTTCCTGCAGGGCAGTGCAGCTACCGCAGGCTTGATGGCAATGAATGTCTGCAGTGCATCGGCAGCAGCACCCGCTGAAGAGGAGAACTGCTTCAAGGCAAAGAGCGGCACGGTCAAGGTCGGCGCAGAAGTTCTGCTGGAGAGCAAATACTGGAAGCGCTACCTCAAGGGCAAGAACGTTGCACTGTTCACCAACCAGGTCTGTGTGGACGCACAGATGAACCACCTGGCAGATAAGCTGATGGCTGATCCTGATATCAATCTGGTGTGTATGTTTGGCGGCGAGCACGGTCTGCGCGGTGCGTTCCAGGCGGGCGCATCCGTTCCTCACTGCATCGATGCTACCACCGGCCTTATCAACTGGAGCCTGTACAACGGCGGTACCATTGATACCGAGGCGCTGGGCATTGCAGCACTGGACGCAGGAATGGAAGACCCCAAGAACCCCAACCGTCCTACCCGTGCAATGTTCACCGGTAACAACGGCAAATGGTATGAGCCCATTGATGTGATCCTGTTTGACCTGCAGGAGATCGGCAGCAAGACCTGGACCTACCTGTACAATCTGGCAGATCTGATGGCAGCCTGCATCGAGGCAGACAAGTTCTACGGCCACAAGGTCGAGCTGATCGTGCTGGACCGTCCCAGCTCCATCAGCAGCGAGATCGTGGAGGGCTCCATCACCTCCAGCAACAACCAGACTGGTTTTGGCCGCTTCCCGTTCCCGTCCCGCTACGGCCTGACTATGGGCGAAGTGGCAAAGATGTACCACGGCGAAGGCTGGAAGTACTACTGGCAGAAGACCTATCCCGGCGGCCCGGACGACCTGTATGGCTCCACCGTTTCCATGCCCAGCAAGACCTATCATGGCGTTTGGGCCTGGGATGATGAGGCGTTCAAGGATAAGCTGACTCTGGCAGACTGCCCGGTAAAGGTTATTCCCTGTGAGGGATACACCCGTGATATGTACTGGGACGAGACCGGCCTGCAGTTCATTCTGCCTTCGCCCAATATGCCTACGGTAGAAGCCTGCCTGATCTACACCGGTACCGTCTGGTTCGAAGGTCTGCCCATCAACGAGGGCCGTGGTACCACCAAGCCCTTTGAGATGATCACGGCACCCTATGTAGATGGCGAGGCACTGGCTGCCCGCCTGAACAGCATGGGTCTGGAAGGCGTTATCTTCCGCCCGGCATCCACCACCACTCTCAGCACCAACCAGCTGCTGGCTGGCACCGACTATGTTGGTACACTGGCACATGGTGTGCAGATCCACATCACCGATAAGCGTGCGTTCTCTCCCATCAAGATGCAGGTAGTGCTCAGCCTGGTTCTGCAGGCAATGTACGGTGCAACCACTGCAGAGGAGAAGAAGGACGGAGAGCACTTCTATGCACACTACCAGCTGGACTACCGTGCAGGTGCAGACTGGGTCAGCGCTACCATCCAGAACTTCCCGGTGGGAGCCTCTGACGAGCAGATCAAGGCGACCAGTGCAGAAATGCTGGACCGCATGGAGGAAGAACTGAAGCCCTACCTGAAGATGCGCAAAAAGTATCTGATGAGCGACTACAATGTTCCTCTGTTCAAGAAAAAGGCAAATACCCTGGCACCTCAGATCACTCTTGGCTGCGAGAACTTCCTGAAGGATGCTGCAAAGTACAAGGGTGTAAAGATCGGCCTGGTCACCAACCAGTCCGGTGTGGATACTCAGCTGAATCATCTGGCGGATGTGTTTGCAAAGAACGCCGATATCGAGCTGACCACCCTGTTCAGCACGGGTCTGGGCCTGCGTGGTGAGTTCCAGACTGCAGAGGCTGGCGAGTATGTGGATGCAAAGACCGGCCTGACCGTGTACCGTCTGCACGAAACAGCTCCCACTGCAGAGCAGCTGGCCAATGTGGATCTGCTTCTGTTTGATATTCAGGACACTGGTTCCCGCTATAACTCGGTGGCACAGCTGCTGCATGATTGCATTGAAGCAACCAACGCAGCGGGCAAGC
>CAYXQN010000073.1:0-8686 GCA_964466825.1 uncultured Faecalibacterium sp.
AGCGACCGATCCAGGTCAAATTCTTTGTAGACGAAAACGAGCTTGCTGCCATCAAGCAACGAATGACGGAGTTCGGAACGGACAATCTCAGCACCTATCTTCGCACCATGGCGATGGAGGGAATTTTCCCAACTGCCGAGGGTGAGGAAAGCACCAAACAGGAAAACTGTGAAAATGCGTGATTGCCATATCACGACTTTTCCAGAAATCAGCACCAACGGTGCGTAGCCAATTTCACCGAAATTGTTAAAGGGTTTGGGATGTTGCTGGGCAAGTTTCGCACGAGTGGGTACCGCTGTGCCCAGCTTGCTATTCGTCTTTTCCTTTATGTAGAAGCACCCGACAAGTCCAGCAGCAAACGCAAGCAGAAAATCCATATCTGCTATGACCTTGTCGGCTTTGTCCCGCTCAAGGGCTGAATCTGCTTTTCCAAAAACACCGCACAGATCTGTGCGGTGTTTTTGTTTGCGGCGGACTGCATGGTTTTTCCCAAAAGAAGTTTGCACTGCTTTTATCTACATTGCACAAGATGATTTGCGTAGGGCTGTGCTTTTTGCCGAAAATGCTAATTTGCAACCTTTTTGCATTTTGAACTTGCAATTTGCAGCAGGAGCGTGTATAATTTCTTCTGTTCAAAAATGCAAATCAATTGCGATTTAGTGAAATAAAGCGGCTTGAAGTTGTTTTTGGGAGAAATTATGGAACTGTTTATGGATGTTCTGCACGAAAGCCTGCACGAGACTGTGCGGATGCTGCCCTTCCTGTTTTTGGCGTATCTTCTGATCGAGTATATTGAGCACCGTCATGGCGAGCGTATCGAAAATCTGCTGGCCGGCGGCGGACGCTGGGGTGCGATCCCCGGTGCTCTGCTGGGCTGTGTGCCCCAGTGCGGGTTTTCCACCATTGCGTCCAACTTCTACGGTTCCCGGGTCATCACGCTGGGCACCCTGATGGCGGTCTTTCTGGCTACCAGCGATGAGGCCATCCCTCTGCTGGTGTCCATGCCTGCCTATTGGGACAAGCTGCTGGTTCTGATGGTCATCAAGATCGTATATGCTATCGTGGTGGGCTTTGTGCTGGACTTTGTTCTGAGCTGCGTACTGCCCAGCTCCCTGCGGGGCGGATACACCGGCCACGCCGATGAGGTGGACTGCCACGAGGAGCACAACGATGAGGAGGGCCGCCCCCGCCCCATCTGGATGGCAGCTCTGCGCCATACGCTGGAGATCTTTGTGTTCATCTTCCTGTTCAGCATGGTGCTGGGCCTCATCGTGGAAGGCGTAGGCGAGGATGTCTTTGCGGATCTGCTGGGTCGTATGGGCTTCTTCCAGCCGGTCGTTGCTGCATTGGTGGGTCTGATCCCCAACTGTGCCGCCAGCGTTCTGCTAACTCAAATGTATGTGGAAGGTGCGCTGCGCTTTTCCAGCCTGGTGGCAGGTCTGTGCACCGGTGCAGGCGTGGGTCTGGCAGTGCTGTGGCGTGCCAACCCCTCCTGGAAACAGAACCTGTTCATCACCTTCCTGACCTGGGCTGCAGGCGCCTTTGTGGGTGTTGCCATGCAGGTGGTCATCGCGATCGTAATGTGATAAATGCAAGCTCCCCCGGAAGGGGGAGCTTTTTTTGTTGCGCCATTTCCATCTGTGCAGGATTTGTGGTATACTGATAAAAATCGACAACAGATAAAGGGAGAAAACCATGCAGTACAAAATTCTGGCAAGCGACTATGATAATACTCTGGTGCCTTTTGGCGAAAAGCTGCCGCGCCCGGCGGTGGTCAAAGCGGTCAAAAAGATGCAGGCCGCAGGCGGCAAGTTCGTGCTGAGCACCGGCCGTGGATACAATGCGGTCAAAACAAAGGGGCAGCTGGGCGGTATCAAGTTTGATTACGCCATTACCTGCAATGGCGCCTGTGTGGTGGACAGCAAGGGCAATATCGTGGCAGAACACACCCTCACGCCGGAGGAGATGTATGCACTGGTGGACTTCTGCGAGGATTACAACTATCCGCTGCAGTTCAACTTCCGGGATGGCTACTATGCCTACTGCGAGTACGATTATCTCCGCGCCGGCTATCAGCTCATGAACAGCCCCGGACTGGACTGTCTGGATGGAGAAGACCAGGACCGCCACCTCATTGATATGCCGCATGCCGCCTTTGCGGTCATGCCGCCGGACCGTGTGGCAGATTTTGAGGCCAAATACGGCTATCTGGGCCTGCACTGGATGATGGTGGGCGCTCAGAATGCGGACGGCTACTGCTACTATGATATCGTGCGCGAGGGTGTGGACAAGGGGACCGGTCTTGCAGACCTGTGCGAAAAGATGGGCCTGACCCTTGCAGATGCAGTAGCGGCAGGCGACTCTGCCAACGACCTGGGGATGTTCAAGGCTGCAGGGCTGTCCTGCTGTATGGCCAACGGGACCCCGGATGCCAAGGCGGCGGCGGACCGTATCATTGCAGATGTGCGGGAGGACGGCGTGGCAGCCCTGATCGAAGAACTTTGGTTCGACGGCCCCCGGGCGGAGCCTTCCGGAAGGAATCTGGGTTCTGCTTGGGGCGGCATTGAAAGTGCGGGCAGCAAATGAGTTTTGCACCGGTATATTCGGCCCGGAGCCGTGCATTGATCCTGGGTACCTGGCCAAGCCCCAAAAGTCGGGAGATGTCCTTTTACTATGGCCATCCGCAAAACCGATTCTGGCCCATGATGGCGGCCCTGACAGGGGAGCCGGTCCCTGCCCGGGAAGATATCGAAGCAAAAAAACAGATCATCCTGCGCCACGGTCTGGCACTGTGGGATACGCTGGAAAGCTGCACGATCGTCGGCGCATCGGACGCATCCATCAAGGATGTAGTCCCCAACGATATCATGGCATTGCTGGAGCAGGCCCCCATCGAAGCGGTATTCTGCAATGGGGCAACGGCGCACCGGATCTACACAAAATATCTGCAGCCGGTGTGCGGGATCGCAGCGGTCAAGCTGCCCAGTACCAGTCCTGCCAATGCTGCTTGCCGCCCGGAGCGCTTGTGTGAGATCTGGCGTACGGCATTGGAGCCGTGGATCTTACAAAAATGAACGAAATGATGGCCAAGCTGTAAAATCTTCATGAAACCCTTGTTTTTTTTGCAAAAGTCTTTATTATGGATATTACAAGGACATTCCCGGAGGAGGAATCAGAACTATGAGCAAGATCATCCGCACGCAAAAGCCCAGTGTGCTGCCATGGTATGCAGCGGCGCTGGTGTTTGTGGTGCTGTGTGCGGTGCTTCCGGTCTACAAACTGTGGGCGCTGGTGGCAGCACTGGCGGGCGCAGCAGCGGGATTTGTGGGCGCCAAAAAGGTTTGCCCGCCCCGTGTGGTGGAGACCGAAGTGCCCTTCCACACCGGCAGCGGTGATGTGGACGAAATGCTGACCGATATCCAGAATAAGCTGGAGGAGCTGCACCGCCTTAACGAGGCGCTGCCGGACCCGGAGCTTTCGGCTGCCATGTCCCGTATGGAAAAGGCCGGCCGTTCCATCGTCGAAGCGGTGGAGGCAAACCCCGGCAAGGCAAAGCAGATCCGTCGGTTTGCCAACTACTATCTGCCGGATGCAGTCAATGTGCTGGCACAGTATGCCAAGCTGGCAAAACAGGGTGTGCGGGGCGAAAATGCCGCCGCCATCCGCACAGAAGTGGAGCGCAACGCAGTCTCCATTGCCACAGCATTTGAAAATCAGCTGGACGCTCTGTATGCGGCCGAAAGCATGGACCTGTCCGCAGACCTGACCGTGCTGCAGAATATGCTCAAAGGCCAGGGCCTGAGCTGATTCGGACGCCAGGGCGATGCAGCAGGAATATTAAAAACAGAAACCATTGCACATTGGAATATCGCACTTGGATTTGGAAAGGAAGGAAACTCTCATGGCAGACAACACTTTTAATTTTGACCTGGATGCCCCCGCAGTCCCTACCCTCACGCTGGATCCCACTCCGGCGGCCACGGTGGAAAAAAAGCCTGAGCCCGTCGCTGCACCGGAAGAACAGGTGCAGCTGACGCCGGAGGAGAAGGCAATGGTGGATTCCTTTGCGGAAAAGATCGATATCACCAACAGCCAGCAGGTGCTGCAGTACGGTGCGGCCAGCCAGAAAAAGATCGGTGATTTCTCCGAGGCAGCGCTGTCCAAGGTGGCAACCAAGGACCTGGGCGAAGTAGGCGATATGATCACCAGCCTCATCGGCGAGCTGAAGAGCTTTGATGCTGTGGGGGAAGAAAAGGGTCTGTTTGGCTTCTTCAAGAAAAAGGTGAATCAGCTGGAGGCCCTCAAGACCAAGTACAATAAAGCAGAGACCAATGTGGAGAACATCCAGTCCATGCTGGAGGGTCATCAGGTGCAGCTGCTCAAGGACATCGCCATGCTGGATAAGATGTACGAGCTGAACATGGCCTATTTCAAGGAGCTGAGTATGTACATTCTGGCCGGCAAAAAGAAGCTGGCCGATGTGCGTGCAAACGAGCTGCAGCAGATGCTGAACAAGGCAAAGGCTTCTGGCCTGCCGGAGGATGCACAGGCCGCCCGTGATCTGTCCGATCAGTGCGAGCGTTTTGAAAAGAAGCTGTACGATCTGGAGCTGACCCGCAACATCAGCCTGCAGATGGGCCCCCAGATCCGCCTGCTGCAGAACAATAACACCATGATGGCTGAAAAGATCCAGTCCACCATCGTCAACACCATTCCTCTGTGGAAGAATCAGATGGTGCTGGCTCTGGGTCTGGCACACAGCCAGCAGGCAATGCAGGCAGAGCGTGCGGTCACGGATATGACCAACGACCTGCTCAAGAAGAATGCCGAAGCTCTCAAGATGGGTACCATCGAGACGGCCAGAGAGTCCCAGCGCGGCGTTGTGGACATCGAAACGCTGCAGCAGACCAACAAGAGCCTCATCGAGACTCTGGACGAGCTGAACAAGATCCAGAACGAGGGCCGTGCAAAGCGTGCAGCTGCACAGCAGGAGCTGACCCGTATCGAAGACGAGCTGAAGCAGAAGATGATGGAGATCCGGAGCTGAAATGGCGAACGCAGATTTTTCTCAGAACAAAAATCAGGCCCCCGGCGGCTTTGACGCCGGGAGTTACCGCGAGGCAGCACAGCCTCAGCAGACGCTGCAGCTGACCCCGCTGCAGCAAAAACTGGCGGCATTGGAGCAAAAGCTGCCTGCTGCATTGGGTACTCAGGCAGCGGCCCTTGCGCTGAGCGTGGTGGTCATGGCGGCAGCCTTTGTGGGCATTGGCGGTGCAAAGGTGCGCGGCAAATACAACGAGGCGCGCCAGTGGTACACCGCCGGCGTGACGGCGGATGCCGGCTACAACCTCAACGAGGAGCTGACCACCCGCCAGAACACGGCGGCAAATGTGATCACGACTGCCACCAATACCCTTGGTGCGGACAGTGCAGAGCTCCAGGCGGCCCAAAAAGCGCTGGAGGACTTCAAGATCTGCAAGCAGCTTGCAGACGGTGGTCTTGGGATGCACGCAATGTATCAGGCCAACGAGACCCTTGGCTCGGCCATCGACCAGCTCTATGCAAAGCTGCAGGAAGTAGCGGAAGACCCCATGAAGATGGGCGCTGTCCAGGGCCAGTATGGCCAGTTCAACAGTGCAGGTACGATCCTCGGCACCCTTTCCTACAACGAAGCAGTATACAAATATCAGAACGAGGTCGGCGGTTTCCCGGCAAACCTGCTGGGCAGCCTGCTTGGCGTTAAGGAGGTGCAACCCTTCGCATGAAAAACATGAAACAACGTCTTGGAGCACTCCTTCTGATTCTGGCCGTCAGCGTGGCGGCGCTGTGCCCTGCGGCATTTGCTGCAGCGCAGCTCCCGAACCTGCCGCAGGATCAGTGTGTGGTGGACGATGCAGGCATTCTGAGCAGCAGTACCGTACAGACGATCACCAACCTGAACGCCCAGCTGCAGTCCAGCTGCAAGGGTGCGGCCATCGGTGTGCTGACGGTGGACTATACCGGCAGTCTTTCCACAGAGGAATATGCGCTGGAAGCCTTTAATACCTGGGGCATTGGTTCTGCCAGCGAGAACAACGGTGTGCTCATCCTGTTGGTGATGGAGTCGCCTATCTATGAGGATGGCGACTACTATCTGACCTATGGCGATGGTTTCCGCAACACCACATTGGAAAAGCAGGCCAGCGCCATCGTCCAGACGATGGAAGACGACTTTGTGGACCGTGATTTTGATCGTGCAGTGACGATCTGCGCAGAGAATGCGGCCGATACCATTGCAGACATCTACGGTGTCAGCCTTGGCGGCAGTTCCGGCAGTGTCCAGCCTCAGCCCGGCGAGTATGAGGAGGAAGGGGATAGTATCCTGACATCGATCTTTACCCTGTTGTTCACCATTGTGCTGCTTGTGATCATCGGCAGTGCGATCGTTTATATGTTTTCTTCCACGCTGGGCAGCCTGTTCTGGTGTTTTGGCGGCCGGCGCGGGCCTCGGCCTCCGCGCCGCCCCCGTCCGCCGCATAATCCTCCGCCCCCGCCCCCGGGTGGGTATTACTATGGCGGTGGCATGGGCGGATATCGTCCTCCCCGCAGAACGCCTCCGCGTCCCACGCCTCCCCGCAGCACACCGCCCCGCGGCGGCTCCTTTGGCGGCGGCCGTGGCGGAATGGGCGGCGGCGCGTTCGGCGGCAGCCGTGGCGGCGGGTCCTTTGGTGGTATGGGCGGCGGCCGCTCCCATGGCGGCGGCGGCGGCCGTGGCCGCTGATGCCGGCTGAAGCTGCATAAAAAGACAGATAGAACCGCTGCAGACGGTATGCTCTGCGGCGGTTCTTTTTTTAGTCACTGATTGTGAATGAAATTCATTTGACAAATCAATTTCTGTAACTTATACTGAATGTCATCATGGAATATAGAGCCCCTGCACGCCGCTGCGACATCCTGTCCGGCTGGGGCGGCAGGATGAGAGGGAAAAGGAAGTATTATTATGCTGACTCTGGATAAAATCTATCATGCCGCCTTTGTGCTCAAGGATGTTGCACGCAAGACCGATCTGATCGAGGCCTCCCGCCTTTCCAACGACTGCCAGATCTATCTCAAGACCGAAAATCTGCAGCAGACCGGCAGCTTTAAGGTGCGGGGTGCTTACTATAAGATCAGCCAGCTTTCTGCCGAAGAAAGCGCCAAGGGCGTCATTGCCTGTTCGGCAGGCAACCATGCACAGGGCGTTGCGCTGGCAGCGACCCGCCGCGGCATCCGCAGCATTGTCTGTATGCCGGACGGTGCTCCGATCATGAAGGTGGAAAACACCAAGCATCTGGGTGCGGAGGTGTGTCTTGTGCCCGGCACCTACGACGATGCCCATGACAAGGCGGTGGAACTGCAGGAAGAGACCGGCATGACCTTTATCCATCCTTATGATGATGAGCTGGTCATTGCAGGCCAGGGCACCATTGGTCTGGAGATCCTGGACCAGCTGCCGGATCTGGATGCAGTTATCGTGCCGGTGGGCGGCGGCGGTTTGATCTCCGGCGTAGCGTTTGCCATCAAGAGCCTCCGTCCGGAAGTCAAGGTCTACGGTGTCCAGGCAGAGGGGGCGCCCAGTATGTACCGCTGCCTGCATGACCATAAGTATCAGACCCTGAAGGCTGCCTCTACCTTTGCAGATGGCATTCAGGTCAAAACGCCCGGCGAGCTGACCTATCAGCTTTGCGAAAAGTATGTAGATGATATCGTTACCGTCAGCGAGGACGAGACCGCTGCTGCGATCCTCTCTCTGATGGAAAATCAGAAGCTGGTGGCAGAGGGTGCGGGTGCTGTGCCGGTAGCGGCGGCACTGTTCCACAAGCTGCCGATCCAGGGCAAAAAGGTGGTTTGCCTAATCTCTGGCGGCAACATTGATGTGAATATCCTCAGCCGTGTCATCACCCGTGGTCTGGTCATGAGCGGGCGCAAGGCCAACCTGACCATTGCGCTGGAGGATAAGCCCGGCCAGCTGCAGCGTGTGGCCGAGATCGTGGCCCGCTGCGGCAGCAACGTGGTTTCGGTGCAGCACGACGGTTCCGACCCCAATATGCCTATTTCCAGCTGCTTCCTCAAGCTGACTCTGGAGACCCGTGATGCGGCCCAGATCGAACAGATCCGCACAGAGCTGACCCGTGAGGGCTTCCAGCTGGTAGCGGAACGTGTATAAAAGTACAACAGAAGGAGAAACGAGTATGAAAGTGATCGCTACCACCAACGCACCGGCAGCTATCGGCCCTTACAGTCAGGCCATTGACCTGGGGAATATGGTCTTTGTGTCCGGTCAGATCCCGGTGGATCCGGCCACCGGCACAATGGCTGATACCATCGAAGAACAGGCAGCCCAGAGTCTGGCAAACCTCAAGGCGATCCTGGAGCAGGCAGGCCTGTCCATGTCCAACGTGGTCAAGACGGTCATCTTCCTGGCCGACATCAACGACTTTGCTGCAGTCAATGCGGTGTACGCACAGGCATTCAGTGAGCCGTATCCTGCCCGCAGCTGTGTGCAGGTGGCAGCCATCCCCAAGGGCGCCAAGGTCGAAATCGAGTGCATCGCAGTGCGTGACTGAGTTTGAATCATGGAATCAAGGGAGACTGTGCAGTGGCACAGTCTCCCTTTTTGCATCTTAACGAAAGCGCTCCCCGGTAGACCTGTCCGACGGTTGGACCC
>CAYXQN010000074.1:0-8604 GCA_964466825.1 uncultured Faecalibacterium sp.
CCAGTGTTTCCAACGACGGATACACGGTCAGCTTTTCCGGCAGCATCACCGCCCAAATAGAGGGCGAAGCATACGCTCTGCTTGCATCCGCCCTCGGTGCAGACCCGCACGGGCTGCTGTATCGGGGGTGTTTCTGATGCAGACTGTCATCACCGTGGTCAACCTGATCCACGACATCCGGACCGAGCAGGACACGCCTGTGTGCTGGGCATTCCCCTCCTGCTCGTGGCGGGAGACGCGCGGCACGGCATCCAGCGGAGACCCGACCCGCACAACGCACATCCGCATCCCGGTAGGAATCTACACCAATGGGTATCTGCCTTATGCACAGTGGGCGGCGCTGTCTGCCACACAGAAGCATAAGTACTGGACTCTCAAGCGTGGGTGGAAAATCCTGCAAGGCGAGCACCGCACCCTTACAGAGCGCGAGTACGCAGCAGCCGAAAAGGCTTTCGCCTGCTGCACCGTGTCTGCCATCTCGGACAACCGGGAACCTCTGCTCCCGCACTGGCACATCGAAGGGAGCTGATACCATGAGCAAGCCCGTTTTTGAGCAGCCCTATGGTCTGCGCTACCGCGTGGGTGACATCCAGATGGAGCTGAGCTGGAACCCGAACTTCGGTGCGGAAAAGACCGCCGCCTTGCAAAAGGCACAGGTCGCCCTTGCGCAGGAGGCGGCGCGCCTGATCGACCCATATGTGCCATTTGATACTGGCACGCTGAAGAACAGCGTCAACCTCGCATCCAAGTATGACGAGGGCTTGCTGGTCTATAACACTCCCTATGCCCGCAAGCAGTACTATCTGCACGAGCAGGGTACTGCACTGCACGGCGAAAATGGATTGCGTGGCAGCTACTGGGGACAGCGGGCGCTCGCCGATCACGGAGAAGCGTTGGCGCTCACGGCAACCAAAGCAGTCACGACCTTCTGGGGTGGAGGTGGTAACTTATGAGCCAGAGGACCATGATCGGCGCGGTGCGCCAGTGGCTCAAGGGCTGCCCACTCATCGCCGCCGAGCAGGAAGCGACCGGGGCGGCGTTCCGCATTTCCGGGCTGGACACGGACAGTGCAGCCTTTTCCATCGAGGACAGCCCAGGTGCTCCGGTGCTGTGCGAGTACTTCTCCGGGCGGGACTGCATGAAGAACTTCATCTTCCTGTCCCGGCGGGAGTACGGCGAACAAGATGTGATCACCGTACAGAACAGCGGCTTTTTTGAGCAGCTTGCAGACTGGGTACAGGCGCAGGACGACCGGCACAACCTTCCAGACCTGTCCGGCTGCGGCAAGACCGCACAGCATATTGCTGTCACCTCCACCGGCTACATCGTCACAAGCAATCAGGGGAGCTGCAAGATGCAGATGCAGCTCCGTCTGGAATACTATCAACCCAAATCGAAAGGAGCTACCACATGACCGTAAAAGAAGCAATGGCGGGCATCGGTGTTACCCCGTCTGCCGACTATACCGGCGTTGAGATGGCAAACGATTTTATCTTTGCCATCTGCACCGACAAAGCCAAGCAGGCAAAAGAAACCGACTGGATTGTCTGCGCTAACCATGTCAAGGAGCACTCTGGTGCCCTGAACGCATCCACCACCGAGGACGAGTTTATCCGCACCGGCCCTGTCGTCACCAAGGCGAACTCCCAGCGCACTCTCGCCATCAATGGTAATCGCTGTGTTGGCGATGAGTTTCAGGATTTTGTCCTGAGCCACAAGATCAAGTACGGCACCGGCGACAGTGTTGTTGTGCCGTATCTCTACTTCAGCTCGCTCACCGGCAAGGGTGAGAAGGGCACCTGCACCTTGATCGTGACCAGCGATGTCGGTGGTACAGCTGGCGGCGCAGCCACCTTTTCTGTTGATGTCAAAGGCATCGGCAAGCCGGAGGAGTTCACTTACAACGCAGCGGGCTAACCTCGTTCTGCTTAACCTACAACGCCCCTGTCACACAACAGGGGCGCATTTTATAGGAGATTTCCATGATTGTTATTCGTGGTCAGGAATTTGACTTTAATCCTCTCAACGCAAACCATATCGAGAGGCTGGAACAGGCACAGCTGCAGTTTGCGAGCTGGGACGAGGCAGAAAAGCTCCGTGTTCAGCAGGAGCACTGTGGTATTGCAGGACAGATCCGTGGTCAGTGCAAGCTGATGATGCGTTATCTGGACACAGTTCTGGGAGAGGGTGCTTGCACCCGGATGGAGCTGGATGGCAACGATCTGGACGCTTGCTCTGCGGCGTTTTCCGATTTGGAGAAGGCTTGTTCTGCGGCGTACTCCGCCGCTACCGCTCGCATGACGCCCGTTCCAAACCGTGCCCATCGCCGCTGTAAGCATCGCCGCCATGGTTGATCTGCTACTGGACTCTCTGCCAACCGTCTGGGCGGGTAAAGTGATTGACCCGGATTTCCGGCACATGATCCGGCTGTCCAATGCATATGCACGCAAGGAGCCGGACAAAGACCCTCTTGTTTTTGCGCAGGAGATGTGCCGGCGGTTTTACCGTGAGCCGATTGCCCAACATAGTCTGCCGGATGCGTACCGCGCTCTGGTGGAGTTTTATCTCGCATCGGAGCCGCGCCGCTCCGGAGATGGAGCATCAGGTGGCGGCACCGCAGTTGCGTTTGACTACCAGTGTGACGCGCCTTACATCATCGCAGCCTTCCAGCAGACGTATGGCATCGACCTGACCAGCGCAAAGATCCACTGGTGGCGGTTCCGGGCGCTGCTGTCCGGTCTGCTGAGCGAGGAATGCCTTTTTGCACGCATTGTCCGCTGGCGCACTGCCGACCTCACAGAGCTGGACGACGCGGAACGCGGGCATTACGAGCAGATGCGGGAGCGCTTTGCACTGCCGGAGGAGCTGAGAGGGGGTGCAGGTCATGCCACAACGAAAGAGGAGCTTTACGCAGAGTTCTTCGCGCGGCATCGACACTGACCGTGTGCCTGTGCCCTGCCCATTCTGCGGGCGGGCTTTGCCTGTCTGGGCAGAGTCCTCCGCCATCGCAAGGGGCATCTGGGTCAAGTGCAAGAACCCCGCCTGCAAGCGGGAGGCAGAGATCAAAAAATAACAGCCTGTGCCATTGTGCCCGTGCTCTCAAAGAGAGGTGGACAAAGTGGCAGATTTTAGTATTACCGGTGAGGTAAAGCTCAACAGCGACCCAGCGGAAAGGAGCACCAGCAAGTGGACGGTCGCCGCTGGCAACATGATCGCAGACTTTGCGAAAAAAGCGGCAAGCTCTCTCGCATCAGTCGTGAAGAGTGGTATCGACTACAATACCACGATGGAAAAGTACCTCACCAACTTCAAGGTCATGCTGGGCGACGAGGAAGCCGCTGCGGCCAAGCTGGAGGAGATCCGCAAGATGGCGGCATCCACGCCGTTCACCATGCCCCAGCTGACCGATGCGACCCAGACCTTGCTACAGTTCGGCATCACCGCCGATGATACCACCGATGTCTTGCAGCGTCTGGGTGATATCTCACTGGGCAACTCCAGCAAGCTGGAGACCCTGACCCGTGCCTACGGTAAGATGTCCTCTGCGCAAAAGGTCACGCTGGAAAACGTCAACATGATGATCGACGCAGGATTCAACCCGCTGAATCAGATCTGCGATGCGACCGGCGAGACCATGTCGGACCTGTACAAGCGTATCTCGGACGGTAAAGTGTCCTTCAGCGAGCTGGAGGCTGCTGTCGTTTCCGCTACCAGTGAGGGCGGGCAGTTCTTCAACGGCATGGCAGAAGCCAGCCAGACCTTCAGCGGACGCATGGCGACCATGCAGGAGAATGTCACCGCTCTTGTCGGTGAGCTGACCAGCGGGCTGTTTGCATCTCTGGGCAATCTGATCGACATTATCAACAGCGTTGCCACCAGCTTTCTGGACAGTGACGAGAAGATGGATGCGCTCAAAGAGACCGTTGCTCGCGTGACCAGTGCAATCGTGGCTGCTACAGCTGCATTTGCCGCCCATAAAGCGGTGCTCAATATCCAGAACCTCTATGCGGCAGTAACCAAGGCAATGAACGGCATGACTGTGGCACAGTACGCTGCAACCAGCGCACAAAAGCTGCTCAACGCTGCCTTTGTTGCAAACCCTCTTGGGGCATTTCTCACAGTGGTTGCAGGCGTGACCGCTGCTCTGGTCACCGCATACCAGACCAGTGAAAAGTTCCAGGATATCGTAAACGGTGTAGTCACCTCGGTCAAACAGTGGTGGCAAAAGGAACTGGGCTCCATCCTCGACTGGCTGGACGATATGAAGGCGAGCGTGCAGGCGGTTTGTGCGGCAATGGCGAACCTAAAAAACGGTGTCGCCGCCGCAAAGCAGGCATACAACGAAGCCTATGCCGCTGCTCTCAGCGAACAGAATGCCGCCAAGCTGGAAAAGGAACGCCAGCGCCGTCAGCAGCTCCACAATGAACGTATCAGACAAGCTCAGGAGGAAACTGCAGCTGTCAAAGCAGCTGCAGCCACAAGTGCGGAAGCAATAGAACTTGCCGCTGGCACTGCAGAGGAAACCAGCAAGAATGCTGGCAATGCCATCGAGAAAGCTTCTGTTGCAGTCTTAAAGAGTGTGACCGATACGACCACAGAGGTCGAGGGTTCAATAACCCGTACCACTGAGACGGTCACCGAGACCTTGTCGGATGGCACGACCCGGCAAAAACAAATTATCACAGAGACCGGCATTGAAATGGTCGGAGACGCAGAGAAAAACGTCAAGACCGTTACCACGATTGCGGCCGATGGATCTGAAACCATCACAAAGACACTTGAGGATGTCGAGGCGACCGTAAAGGAAACTGTGACCTCTACATCGACTGCCCTTGTGGACGGCGTGGAAACTACCGTAAAGACAGTTA
Source organism: uncultured Faecalibacterium sp. (assembly GCA_964466825.1). Taxonomy (GTDB): domain Bacteria; phylum Bacillota; class Clostridia; order Oscillospirales; family Ruminococcaceae; genus Faecalibacterium. The sequence goes on from CAYXQN010000074.1 coordinate 4,869, forward strand.
CAAAAACTTTGACTGACGGAAAAGCCGAGACTGAACAGGTCATCACAGAGGTACAGGACGCTGTCATCGACGGGGCGCTGGTCACGATCGAACGAGTGCGCACAATTGCTGCGGACGGAACTGAGACGGTCACCCAGACCATCAAAGAGAGTGCACTCAATGACTTTGACGGCCTGTGGAAGGAGCTGCAGGACCGTGCCGATACCGGCGTGCTGGGTACCTTTGACACCCTGTACAACGCAGTGCAGCAGCAGGACTGGGCAGGCGTGGGCAAGTGGGCAGCCGCTACACTGTATGACGGGCTGTCTGCCGACCGAAAAGAACAGATTGAGAGCTTTGCTCTTGGCCTCATTGACCAGCTCAACGGCGTACTCAAAGGTGCACAGGCCCAGGTGTCCGCCGCAGCATGGGACATCGGTGAGAGCATCTATCGTGGTGTGACCAGTGGCTTTGCCGAGATCCTGAGCCAGGCGGACCAGCTTGGCAGTGCACTGCAGGCATCCTTTGAGACCATCAAAGGGCCGCTGTCTACCGCAGCCAAAGCGATCAGCGACGGACTGTCTGGCGGGCTGCTCTCCGCCTTCCCCAGCATCTATGCCGCAATGGGCGGACTGATCACCAGCATCGGCGCAGCCTTTGAGGGTATGCTGTCTGCTATCTCCACCGCACTGAGCGCAACGGTATTTGGCATCCCGGCGGGCGTGCTCGTAGCAGGTGCAGCCGTGGCTCTGGGCGTCGCCATTGCAGCCGTCGTGGCTAAACTGGGCGGCAAAAAGGGCAGCACCAGCGGCTCTGGCAGCGCACCAAGCACCCCGAGTACCGGCAGCGGAGGCGGCAATACAGGCAGCAGCTCCGGCAGTCTTGGCGGAGATATCACCGTCACGCCGGACGCAGACGACCTGCAGGACACGATCCAGGACGCCACCGACCGCATCGAGGATCTGGTGCAGGACAACACCGACGCCCTGCTCAAGACCAACGCCGCACTGGCCGACATGGTCCGGCAGGCGAATGCACTTGTGCTGAGCGACAATATGCGGATCAGCAGCACGGTGGCCGCCTCTGGCACAGCCCAGATCCGTGCCGCTGCAGACCAGTATCACACCAGCCAGACCATCATCAACCAGACTATCAACAGCAAGGCCCAGACCGCCGCAGACCTCGCCCGGGAGACCCGGTGGGAAGCTGACCGGGCGCTGGCGCAGAAGCGCTGAAAGGAGGACCCCCATGCGCAATGACCATCTTATGATCGTGACCGATGCGGGCGTCACCCTACATATGGGCTGGGACTACCGTATCCCCTATAATCTGGACCCTCTCAACGGCGTAGACGTAGATCTGCAGCTGGCGCAAGGTGTCGGGCAGATCGGCACCACCGTGGAACGGCAGATCGTGCCGGGTGTGTATCGCACCCTGACTGGCTGCATCTGGGGCGGAGATAAGGACGCAGCACTCCTGCTGCGCAGCCTCCCCTATCACACCACCGGGGTACTGTACTTCGGCGACAAATACTTCACCCGATTTATGGTGAGCAAAACGCCCTACTTCTCGCAGGTAGAACCAACTCCCCGGTTCTCCATGATGCTCTACTGCCCAAAGCCATACTGGTATAACCTGACCGAGCAGAGCTATCTGCTAGGCGGCTTCCGGGCATCGTGGCGCTTCCCGGTACGGTACGACAGCCATCAGTACAGTACCCGCATCACCGGCAAAGTGGTCAACATCCACAACGCCGGCAGTGTGCCAGTACCCTTCACCTGTACCTTGAGCTGCACGACCCTGGTGTGCAAAAACCCCCGTATCTGCAATACCGTCACCGGGGACTACATCGGCCTGGTAGACATGGAGCTGAAAGCCGGCGATGTAGTAGAGATCTACCGCACCACATCCGAGCGGCTGGCGGTATCTCTTACCCGGGACGGAGTCACAAGCAACATCTTCGCCTCGCTGGATGAGGACAGTACCCTGACCGAGCTGGCTGCGGGAGACAACCTGCTTACGCTGGCCGCCGACAACGGTGAGGACAGCCTGCAGGCGTCCATCCGCTTTTACCCCATGGAAGCAGGCGTACTGCCGGAGGCCCTATGACGATCAATGTTTTGGACGCACTCACCCTCGCCCGTGTCGGGCAGTTAGACGTCTGGGTATCCCTCTACTGGGACGAGCCATATCACTCCGAGGGTGGCTTCACGCTGGAGGTGCGCCCCACCGACGAGAACCTAGCTCTTTTGCAGGAGGGGCGCTGGCTGGTGCGGTCCGGCAGCGATGTCCCCATGCGCATCTGCTCCCGCTCCAACGCCAACGAGGATGCAAATCTGGTCATCACCGGATATCCGGCGGCGACCTTTATCCTCTCCAAGCGGGTGTCCACCGCAGTGGTCAAGGCTGAAAACGCCGAGGCCGCCATGTGCCGTCTCGTCTCCGAGATGGCTCCGTGGGAACTGCTGGAAGTAGGAGAGGAGCACGGCTACACGACAAAGTTTGAGCAGCAGACATCCGGCGGCAGCCTTTTTGACTACTGCTACACCATCGGCACAGCGTGTGACCTGGGCTTCCGCATCCGGCTGGTCGGCAAAGGCACCAGCCGCCGACTGCGGTTTGAGGTCTGGAGACCGAACACCGATCCAAACAACAAATTCAGTCCCGCCTTCGGAAACTTGCACAACGCAGGCTGGCAGTTTGCGGACACCAACTACGCCAATGTTGCCGTTGTACAAGGCGCCGGCGAAGGAGGAAACCGAGCCACGGTGACCGTCGGTGAGACCGCTCTGACCGGAGCTGCCCGGCGGGAAATGTATGTGGACGCCAGAGACATCCAGCCGGATGAATCCGCTGGAGAGACGACTCAGAGCCTGAGCTATCTGCAGCGCCTGCAGGACCGGGGTGGCACCAAACTGCTGGCCCAGCTGCGCACCGGCTCGATCGAGTTCGATGTGGAGGACGATACCCTCCAGCCGGGCGATGTGCTTTTTGCGACGCTCCCTCAGCTGGGCTACAAAGCCACCGTCCGGGTGGCAGATGTGATCCTGCAATCCCAAGCCAGCGGCACCACCCGCACCCTGCGGCTGGGCACGCCCAGCTGGCAAAAAATATAACAGGAGGAGACCATGAGCGACATCATCACTTACCCGCTGGATGGCATCGACTACGACGCCACAGACGCAGCGGGCTACTTTGCTACACGGCAGAGCGGCGTGTACTGTGCTGAGGATTGCTTTGCCGTCAGCCTTGCCGGCGGCGCCAATCTTACCGTGAGCAAAGGCCTTGCATGGGTACACCCCAGCGAGTTTACCGGCTACAGCATCATCCAGCGGGACGCACAAAGTCTGGCGCTGTCCGCTGCAAGCACCGAGCTGCCCCGCATCGACCGCATCGTGCTGAGGTTTGACGCTGCCGCACGCAAGTCCAGTCTGCAGGTGCTGCAAGGCACCGCAGCAAGTTCTCCGGTGGCGCCGGCGCTTACCCGCACCGCACTGGTGTACGACCTGTGCCTGGCCGAGATCAAGCGTCCGGCCGGGAGTGCCAGCATCACGGCATCCGACCTCACTGACACCCGTCTCGACGAGGACCTGTGCGGTGTCATGCGGGACGGCGTGACCGGCATCCCCACCGAGGATCTGCTGACGCAGGCCAAGGCCCGGTTTGCCGGTCTGGAGGAGACTGCCAGCGCCAGTGCAAAGGCAGCCAAAGACAGCGAATCCGCAGCCAAGAGCAGCCAGACAGCAGCCGCAGGCAG
>CAYXQN010000075.1:0-8355 GCA_964466825.1 uncultured Faecalibacterium sp.
TTATACCTGAAATTTCGGATTTGTAAAGGGGTAAATTCAAATTTTTTTGAAAAAATTGAAAGTTTTTTGAAAAGGGACGCTGGAACGTGCAAAATAAGAATGACTTTTTTGTGCGCAACGCTTGCAGGCGCTTGAAAGGCCCATAAAAAAAGAAAGTTTGACAAGCTGTACAACCTATGGTTTAATAAAACGGAAGAATGTTAACGCAGCATGGGCACACAGGCCCCTATTCTTATATAGTAGCCAGGGCCAGTGCGTTAGGGTTAGACAGACACACAACGGCCGGCACGGCATGGTGCCGCCGGCTGGGAGGATCAGCATGGCAAAAAAACAGGTTTATGGCAACGAAAGCATTACATCACTCAAAGGTGCCGACCGTGTGCGCAAGCGCCCGGCAGTTATTTTTGGCTCAGATGGCGTAGAAGGCTGCGCCCATTCCATCTTTGAGATCGTATCCAACTCCATCGACGAGGCCCGTGATGGACACGGCGATACCATCAATGTTACCCGCTGCAAGGATGGCAGCGTCATCGTTGAGGACTTTGGCCGCGGTATGCCGGTGGACTGGAACAACGGCGAAGGCCGCTACAACTGGGAACTGCTGTTCTGTGAGATGTACGCAGGCGGCAAATACGGCGAGGGTGCGGATAACTATGAGTTCAGTCTGGGTCTGAACGGCCTGGGCCTGTGCGCCACCCAGTATGCTTCGGCCTGGATGACCGCCGACATCTACCGCGACGGCTTCCACTATCATCTGGATTTCAAAAAGGGCGAAAACGTGGGCGGCCTGTCCAAGGAGCCGTACAAGGGCCGCCGGACGGGCAGTATTATCCACTGGAAGCCGGACGATGAGGTGTTTACGGACATTGATGTGCCGGGCAGCTACTATAAGGATGTGCTGCGCCGTCAGGCAGTGGTCAATGCAGGGCTGACCCTCCATTTTACCGACGAAAAGGAAAAGGACCCTGCCACCGGCAAGGCCTGGCAGGAGAGCTGGTGCTATGAGCACGGCATTGCGGACTATGTGGCTGAGACGGCAGGCGAGGATGTTCTGACGCCGGTGTTCAGCTGCGAGAGCGAGGCAGTGGGCCGTGACCGCGAAGACCAGCCGGACTATAAGGTACGCATGAGTGCGGCCTTCTGCTTCTCCAATAAGGTGCAGATGCTGGAGTACTACCATAACTCCTCCTGGCTGGAGCATGGCGGCAGCCCGGAACACGCAGTGCGCACGGCCTTTGTCTACCAGATCAACAAGTATCTTAAAGAGAAGAACCTCTATAAAAAGGGCGAAAGCTCCATCAGCTTCCAGGATGTGCAGGACTGCCTGGTGTATGTCTCGTCCAGCTTCTCCACCCGCACCAGCTACGAGAACCAGACCAAAAAGGCCATTACCAACAAGTTCGTCTCGCAGGCAATGACCGATTTCCTCAAGCATTATCTGGAGGTCTACTTCCTCGAAAAGCCGGAAGAAGCGCAAAAGCTCTGCCAGCAGGTGCTGGTCAACAAGCAGAGCCGTGAGCATGCCGAAAAGACCCGCCAGAGCATCAAAAAGACCCTGACCACCCAGATCGACCTGGCCAACCGGGTGCAGAAATTTGTGGACTGCCGCACCAAGGATGCCACCCGCCGCGAGCTGTATATCGTGGAGGGCGACTCGGCAATGGGTGCTGTCAAGAGCAGCCGGGACAGTGAGTATCAGGCCATCATGCCCATCCGCGGCAAGATCCTCAACTGCCTCAAGGCGGACTATGCCCGCATTTTCAAGTCGGATGTTATCGTGGACCTGATCAAGGTCATGGGCTGCGGCGTGGAGCTGGGCGGCAAGCACAACAAGGAGCTTGCCACCTTCAATCTGGATAACCTCCGCTTCAACAAGATCGTCATCTGTACCGATGCGGATGTGGACGGCTACCAGATCCGTACCCTTGTGCTGACCATGCTCTACCGGCTCACCCCCACGCTGATCAACGAGGGCTATGTGTACATCGCAGAGTCGCCTCTGTATGAGATCACCACCAAGGACCGCACCTACTTTGCCTATACCGAGCCGGAAAAGGCAGCGTTCCTGGAAAAGATCGGGGACAAAAAGTATACCATCCAGCGCTCCAAAGGTCTGGGTGAGAACGACCCCGAGATGATGTGGCTGACTACCATGAACCCGGAGAGTCGCCGCCTGATCAAGGTGATGCCTACCGATGTGATCGAGACGGCTCAGGTGTTCGATATCCTGCTGGGTGACAATCTGGCGGGCCGCAAGGAGCATATCGCCCAGCACGGCGCAGAATATCTGGACGATCTGGATGTGTCTTAAAGGGAGCCTGAAACGGCGCCCCATTAACAAATCGAGGAAACACAATGGCGAAAAAATCGACAAAAAAAGCGCTCAAGCCTGCACGCCCGCAGCTTGGCGACGGCGTTGAGATCCTGAATGCGGGCAGCGTGCTGGAGGACCCCATTACCCGTACGCTGGAAACCAACTATATGCCCTATGCGATGAGCGTTATCGTCAGCCGTGCATTGCCGGAGATCGACGGCTTCAAACCGGCACACCGCAAGCTGCTGTACACTATGTACGAGATGGGCCTGCTCAAGGGCGCGCGCACCAAGTCTGCCAACATCGTGGGCAGCACCATGCACCTGAACCCCCACGGCGATGCCGCCATCTACGATACCATGGTGCGCATGGGCCGGGGCAATGAGAGCCTGCTGGTGCCTTTTGTGGACAGCAAGGGCAACTTTGGTAAGGCGTACAGCCGGGATATGTCCTGTGCGGCAGCCCGTTATACCGAGGCAAAGCTGGAAGGCGTATGCGAGGAGCTGTTCCGGGACATCGACAAGGAAACGGTGGACTTTGTGCCCAACTACGACAGCACCACCACCGAGCCGACCCTGCTGCCGGTCACCTTCCCGACCATCCTGGCCAATAACACGCTGGGCATTGCCGTTGGCATGGCCTGTAATATCTGTTCCTTTAATCTGGCCGAGCTGTGTGAGACCACTGTGGCCCTGATGAAGGACCCGGATCACGATATCTCCACCACCATGCCTGCTCCGGACTTTGTGGGCGGCGGCCAGATCCTGTATGACGAAGGGCAGATGCGTCTGATCTATGAGCAGGGCCGTGGCAGCGTGCGGGTGCGTGCGCGGTACAATACCGTCCCCGGCGAGAACATGATCGAGGTGACTCAGATCCCGCCCACCACCACGGTGGAAGCCATTATGGACAAGATCGCAGAGCTGGTCAAGGCGGGCAAGGTCAAGGAGATCAGCGATATGCGTGACGAGACCGACCTGAACGGCCTCAAGCTGACCCTCGATCTCAAGCGCGGCGTGGATGCCGATAAGCTGATGACCAAGCTGTTCAAGGCAACTCCGCTGGAGGACAGCTTCAGCTGCAACTTCAACATCCTGGTCTCCGGCCAGCCCCGTGTGATGGGTGTGCGGGAGATCCTCAAGGAGTGGACGGCGTTCCGTGTGGAGTGTGTGCGCCGCCGCACCTACCACGACCTGCAGATCAAGGAAAAGCGGCTGCACCTGCTCAAGGGTCTGGCGGCCATCCTGCTGGACATCGACAAGGCGATCCACATTATCCGTACCACCGAGGAGGAGACCGAAGTGGTGCCCAACCTGATGATCGGCTTTGGTATTGACGAGGTGCAGGCAGACTATGTGGCGGAGATCAAGCTGCGCCATCTGAACCGGGAGTATATCCTCAAGCGCACCAGCGAGATCGAGCAGCTGGAAAAAGACATTGCGGACCTCAACGATGTGCTGGCAAAGCCTGCCCGTGTTCGCCGCATTATCATCAAGGAACTGAACGATGTTGCGAAGAAATATGCAAAGCCCCGCCGCAGCGAGATCCTCTATGAGCTGCCTGCCGAGGAAGCCGACGAGGACGAGAATGTGGTGCCGGATTACCCCGTGACCGTGTTCTTTACCAAGGAGGGCTACCTGAAAAAGATCCAGCCTCAGAGCCTGCGCACCGCCGGTGCCCACAAGCTCAAGGAGGGTGACGAGATCATCCAGCAGATCGAGACCCGCAACAATGTGGATGCGGTGTTCTTCTCTGACCGCCAGCAGGTGTACAAGATGCGCCTGTCTGAGCTGGAGGATGGCAAGGTGGCCCAGATGGGCATTTATATGCCCGGCAGGCTCGGCATGGACGAGGGCGAGAACATCCTTGCAATGGTCATTACCAGTGACTACAGCGGCTTTGTGCTGTTCTTCTATGCAAGCGGCAAGTGCGCCAAGATCCCGCTGAGCTCTTATGCTACCAAGCAGAACCGCCGTAAGCTGCTCAAGGCTTACAGTGACAAGGAGCCGCTGGCAAAGCTGCTCTATCTGCCGGAGGAGACCGAGATCGCCATCCGCACCAGCGCCAGCCGTATGCTGCTGGTAGGTACCGCGCAGATCTCGGCCAAGGCGACCCGTGACAGCCAGGGCGTGGCAGTCGTGACCCTGAAAAAGAACCAGAGCATTGCTTCGGTCATCCCGGCGGATACCCTGGAGCTGGCAAACCCGCACCGTTACCGGGTGCGCAGCCTGCCCGCTACCGGTGCGCTGATCCGTGCCGAGGACGAAGGCGAGCAGCTGACCCTGCTGTAAGGAGGAGCGTATGCAGAACATCGACCTGATCTGCGTGGGCAAGCTCAACGCAAAATATTTTGCCGAGGGCGTTGTTGAGTATCAGAAACGGCTGGGAGCGTTTGCCTCCTTCCGTATCATCGAGCTGCCGGAGGAAAAGATCGAGGAGAAAAACGCCTCGGATGCGGTGGTCAAAAAGGCGCTGGACAAGGAGGCAAAAGCCATCCTTGCAAATGTCCGCAAAGGCGCTGCCATCGTGGCGATGTGCATCGAGGGCAAGCAGATCTCCTCGGATGAGCTGGCACAGTTTATTGCAGACCGTGCGGGCAGCGGCTCCGGGGATGTGGCCTTTGTCATCGGCTCATCCCACGGTCTTTCGGACGAAGTAAAGCGTGCGGCAGCCCTCAAGTTCAGCATGGGGCGGATCACCATGCCCCACCAGATGGCTCGCCTTGTGCTCACCGAGCAGATCTACCGGGCCTGTACCATCAATGCCGGGATGAAATACCACAAGTAAAGCAGCGGCGGAGCCGGCGCTGCTGGTACTTTGGCTTTACTTCTTATGCAAAACATGATAAAGTAAAGGTACTGCGCAGTGGTCTGTAACCTGCGCACCCGGCAGTGGGGAAAGCTGCCGGCACACAACACACAACGACACGGCAAACCAGCCGTGGACGGAAAGGATGTTATTACAATGGAACACAGAGAAAAGACCCTTGATATGATCGTCAACCTCTGCAAGACCCGTGGCTACGTATTCCCGGGCTCGGAGATCTACGGCGGCCTGGCAAACAGCTGGGACTACGGCCCGCTGGGTGTTGAGTTCAAGAACAATGTCAAAAAGGCATGGCTGAAGAAGTTTGTGCAGGAAAGCCCCTATAACGTGGGCCTGGATGCAGCCATCATCATGAATCCGCAGACCTGGGTGACCACCGGTCACGTTTCCAGCTTCTCGGACCCCCTGCTGGACTGCCGTGCCTGCAAGGCACGCCACCGTGCGGACAAGCTGATCGGCGACGGCCACTCTGAGGTCAACGTCGATGCCATGAGCTTTGACGAGATGGATGCCTTTATCGCAGAGCACGAGGACATCGTCTGCCCCGTCTGCGGCAAGCACGACTTTACCCCGATCCGTAAGTTCAACCTGATGTTCAAGACGGCCATCGGTGTCACCGAGGACAGCTCCTCCACCTGCTATCTGCGTCCCGAGACTGCACAGGGCATCTTTGTCAACTTTGCCAACATCCAGCGCACTACCCGCCGCAAGCTGCCCTTCGGCGTCTGCCAGGTGGGTAAGGCATTCCGTAACGAGATCACCCCGGGCAACTTCACCTTCCGTACCCGCGAGTTCGAGCAGATGGAGTGCGAGTTCTTCTGCAAGCCCGGCACCGATCTGGAGTGGTTCTCTTACTGGAAGGACTACTGCGAGAACTGGCTGCTGAGCCTGGGTATCAAAAAGGAGCACCTGCGCCTGCGCGATCACGAGCCTGCTGAACTGGCGTTCTACAGCCGTGCTACCACCGATATCGAGTATGCCTTCCCGTTCACCGAGTGGGGCGAGCTGTGGGGCATCGCAGACCGTACCAACTACGATCTGACCCGCCATCAGGAGGCTTCCGGCAAGAGCCTGGAGTACTTCGATCCCGAGACCAACGAGCATTACATCCCCTATGTCATCGAGCCTTCTCTGGGCTGCGACCGTGTGGCTCTGGCATTCCTGTGCGAGGCATACGACGAGGAGCACCTGACCGACGGCAAGGGCAAGGAGGATGTGCGCACCGTGCTGCGCCTGCACCCCGCTCTGGCTCCCTATAAGTGCGCTGTGCTGCCCCTGAGCAAGAAGCTGGGCGACAAGGCTATGGAGATCCGCAACGAGCTGAGCAAGTACTTCATGGTCGATTACGACGACACCGGTTCCATCGGCAAGCGTTACCGCCGTGAGGACGAGATCGGCACCCCGTTCTGCATCACGGTCGACTTCGATACCGTGGGCGACGAGGCCAAGGGCATCGTGGCAGACAACTGTGTCACCGTCCGTGACCGCGACACCATGGAGCAGGTCCGTATGCCCATCAGCGAGCTGAAGGCTTACATCGAGAGCAAGATCGAGTTCTGAGTCTGACCGCTGAAAAAACTGCATAAAATGCAAGGCACCCGTTTGCACAGCTTGTGCGGACGGGTGCTTTTGTCTGCTTTGGTCAGGACGCATCTTGCGTTGCAGGGACGGTTGCGGTATACTGTAACAAACTGAGTTTTGCACCATAGGAGGATGAACTGTGAAAAACTTTGATGAACTGCTTAAAAAATATGCTGACTTTATTGTCCGTGTGGGCGTCAACCCGCAGCCGGGCCAGACCCTGATCATCAACTGCCCGCTGGATGCAGCGCCGTTGGCACGGCTGTGCGTGCGCAGCGCTTACGAGGCAGGTGCTTATGATGTGCAGGTGAACTGGTCGGATGACACGGTCAGCCGTACCCGTATGGAACTGGGCAGTGAACAGGCTCTGACGGATCACAAGGACTGGCAGCTGCGCCGCTATCTGGACTACGCCGAGAGCGAAGGCGGTGTTTGCGTGCTGCACCTGATCGCTGACGATCCGGAGCTGTATGCAGGTCTGGATGGCAACAAGATCAGCCGTGTAAGCTCTTCCAACCGTGCGTTTATGCAGCCCTGGCGTGAGTATACTATGAACGACCGTGTCCAGTGGTCCATTGCCGCAATGCCCAGCAAGCCCTGGGCCAAGACCATGTATCCGGAACTGGATGCCGATGTTGCAGTGGAAGAACTGTGGAAGGTGATCTTTGATGTATGCCGTGTGACCGGCGGTGATCCGGTGGGTGAGTGGCAGGCACATCTGCAGCGTCTGTCTGAGCTGCGGGACAAGATGAATGACTTTGATCTGGAAAGTGTCCACTTTACCAGCGCCAACGGAACGGACCTGACCGTAGGCATTGCGGAGCAGGCCCGCTGGGAGAGTGCAGCCAGCAAGAATGAAAAGGGTGTGGTGTTCCTGCCCAACATCCCCACCGAGGAGGTCTTTACGGCTCCCCACAAGGACAAGGTGGACGGCATCGTGTATGGCACCAAGCCTTATGTCTTCAATGGCCAGCTCATCAAGGACTTCTTTGTGAAATTTGAAAACGGCAAGGTGGTCGAGCACGGTGCAGCCGAGGGCGCAGAGCTGCTGGGCCAGCTGCTGGATACCGACGAGGGCGCACGCCACATCGGCGAGGTGGCTCTGGTGCCTGCCTCCAGCCCCATCAACCGCAGCGGAAAGCTGTTCTACAACACCTTGTTCGACGAGAACGCTGCCTGCCATATTGCCTTTGGCGCAAGCTACCCGGGCACTACTGTGGGCGGCACCAGCCTGACCAAGGAGCAGCTGCTGGCCCGTGGCATGAACCAGTCCTCTCTGCATGAGGATGTAATGGTAGGTGCAGAGGACAGCCAGATCACCGGCAAGTGCCGCGACGGCCGCACCGTTGTTCTGTTCAAGGACGGCGTTTGGGCGCTGTAAGAAGGTTTTTTTACGAAAACGCTTGCATATTTGGCTGGAGTATGCTATATTCTAGTTGTACGCTATAGTTTTTATTGGAAAGTGGGCCGCAAGGTCCGCTTTTCTTGTTTGTTTGGAGGTTTTTTATGGCGAAGCAGTCTGGCGGCAACACCGCCCAGAGAGTCGAAGCGCTTGTCCGCCCCGTTGTGGAGGGCATGGGTCTGCGCCTGTGGGATGTCGTTTTTGAGAAGGAAGGTCCGGACTGGTATCTTCG
>CAYXQN010000076.1:0-8281 GCA_964466825.1 uncultured Faecalibacterium sp.
GCCATGTCTTTGTGCAGGGCGATATCTGCGATAAGGAACTGGTCGAAGGACTGTTCGCAAAGTATGATTTCGATTACGTCATCAACTTTGCGGCAGAGAGCCATGTGGACCGCAGCATCAAAAACCCCGAGATCTTTGTCCAGTCCAACGTGATGGGCACAGTCAACCTGCTCCAGCGCGCCAAGGAAGCCTGGTACGATGCAGAGACCAGGACCTGGAAGGAAGGCAAAAAGTACCTTCAGGTCTCCACCGACGAGGTCTACGGCGCACTGGGCGCAGAGGGCTTCTTTATGGAGACCACTCCTCTGGATCCCCACAGCCCCTACTCCTCCTCCAAGGCCAGCGCCGACCTGTTCGTAAAGGCCTTCCACGACACCTACGGGATGCCCGTCAACATCACCCGCTGCTCCAACAACTACGGCCCCTATCAGTTCCCCGAAAAGCTGATCCCGCTGATGATCAACAACGTCAAAAAGCACAAGCAGCTTCCGGTCTATGGCGACGGTATGCAGATCCGCGACTGGCTGTATGTGGAGGACCACTGCAAAGCCATTGATATGGTAGCCAATGGCGGCCGCATCGGTGAGGTCTACAATGTGGGCGGTCACAACGAGCGCCCCAACATCTTCATCGTCAAGACCATCATCCAGCAGCTGCACGACCGCCTGCAGGACGAGGGCATCAGCGAAGATCTGATCAAGCATGTGGAAGATCGTCTCGGCCACGACCGCCGCTACGGCATCGACCCCACCAAGATCAAAAACGATCTGGGCTGGTACCCCGAGACCCCCTTTGAAAAGGGCATCGTTCTGACCATCGACTGGTACCTGGAGCATCAGGAATGGATGGAGCACGTTACCAGCGGCGACTACCAGAACTACTATCAGGATATGTACAAAAACAAGTGATCCGCAGCCGGCATCCTCCTACGGGGGATGCCGGTTTTCTTTCTGGCAGGTATCCTTTACCATGGTATCGCTCATAGCATTTCCAGCAGAAATCCCTCCCTCCCGCAGCGGCTCTTGTTGCTCCTGTCATTCTCATTTTTAGCCTTGTCCGCAGCGGTTGTCACACCGGGAATTCCGGCCTGATTTGTGGCGGTTTTGTTACATTCGACAAAGTTTTTCCGCAGCCGGACATTTATCCGGGCATTTCTCACTTGTTTTCGGGACTTTTTTTCAAAAAAGACTTTACAAACCTTGCCTAAAAATTTATTATATAACTAATCTGTTTTAAGTTGGAGCCATTTCTGTGCGTCCCACACGCAGAGTAAAAATACAGAAGGAAGGTTTGTTTTTATGCCCGAAAAGAAGATCGCTGAAGCTGCCGTTCCGGTGGAGACCCCTGCAGCTGAACCCAAGGCAGCAAAGACTGCCAAGGCCGCTCCCCGTCGTGGCCGTCCGCCGCTCACCCCTGAACTGTATGTTGAATTCGGCGACAAGCAGTATAATATCAGCGATATCATCGAACGTGCCAAGGCAGACTACCGCACCACTCACAAGGTCGGCGTGCAGTCCTGCAAGGTCTATGTCAAGCCGGAAGAAGCCGCTGCTTACTACGTCATCAACAAGGTCGCTGGCAAGCTGGATCTGTAATGTTTCCTTTGCTGCGGATGCAGCGTACCGCATCCGGATCTTGTTTCATACAAACTCCCACACAAAAAGACCTCCCTGCGCCACAGCGCAGAGAGGTCTTTTTTCTTATTTTATTGCCCCAGCATCCAGAACATCCGCCGGTGATCCACCGGTTCCGGGTCCGGGATCTCAAACACATAGCGCTCGGTGGCGTTGATCACCATCGTATTCTTTCTGCTGCAGGTGCGGGGCAGATCGGCCGCATAATTCAGGTGCATATGTCCGTGCACAAACCACTGCGGCTCATATTCCTCCAGCACATTGTGGAAACAGTCAAATCCCCTGTGGGCAAGGTCGGTGCCATCGTTCAGGCCCGCCGCCGGGGCGTGGGTCAGCAGCAGATCCACACCGCCCGCTTTGTGTGCCTGCCACCACAGCTTCCGCACCCGGCGCCGCATTTCACTCTCCGTATACTGGTAGGTCGCCTGCTGGTTGTAGCGCATACAGCCGCCCAGTCCCATAATGCGCAGCCCTTTCCAGACATAAACGCTGTCGTCCACGCAGATGCAGCCGCCGGGTTCACTTCCCCGATAACTCTCATCATGGTTCCCATGCACATACAGGATGGGGGCCGCCGTAAAGTTAGTCAGATACTCCAGATACTTCTTGGGCAGGTCCCCGCACGAAAGGATCAGGTCGATTCCTTCCAATTGCCCTCGTGTATCATAGTCCCAAAGCATCTTTGACGGAACATCCGAGATCGCAAGGATTTTCACCTTTGTTCCTCCTCATTCTTTTTCCATTTTGTAGGATCATTTGTCCGTGTTCTTCACGTTATCCAGACCATTGATCTCCAGCAATGCACGGCTCTTGACATCCAATTCCTCATAGTGCGGCAGTCTGCCTTCAATGCTTTCTTCCAGCCAGTCCATTTCCATCAGTTCCTTGGGCGAATATGCTGCGGCCTCCGGCGAGCGCAGCTCGTGCCCTGCCGCATACAGTTCTTCCGGAAAAATGCGCAGCTCACCTTCCACCAGCATTTTTTCCATCAGATCCATCAACTGCAATGTGCCCGCAGGCAGGCTGGTCTGGTATTCAAGCTCCTCCGCTCCGCTCCGCATTCCCCACCAGTAGTTGATGGCGCGCCCGCTGGTGGCTGCATCCCAGGTCCCGTCAAAAATGGAGCGGATGATCTCGATATAAAAGGTCTCCCACCGCCACACCGGCAGGCACAGCGGCTGGATGCTTCCATCCGCCGTTCTCCTGCACAGTCCATAGTCCCGGTGGGTCCCATCCGGCTCCCGGAAATCACGGGAGTAAAACAGTTCCACATCCTCCCTGTCTGCAAAATCCAGCGGATGTTCTTTATCCGGCAGGCAGGACCAGCGCAGGACCACTCTTGCATCCGGCCGCACGGCCTTCAGGCCTTGCGCAAAGGCATTGACAGCCGCCGGCACGCCGTACACCGGGTTGGCCGCCACATAGCCCACCCGGTCTGTCCTGCTCAGGATGCCGGCCAGCATACCCAGCAGATAGGTCACTTCATACGTCCGGGGATAGTATGTGCGCACCAAGGGATGCGGTGCATTCAGCGAACAATTCAAAAAATGTGTTTTTGGATGCTGCGCCGCCACCTTCAGGCAGGCCGTGTGCATCCGGGAACTGGTGGTAAATACAACATCCACATGATCATGCGCAATGTCCTCCATCACCTGCTCCGCATCCACCTCCGGGTTGATATTGTCTCTCCGGGTAATGGACAATCGATTGGGAAATGCCTGCGCCAATGCATTGCTGGCCCGGTCGTGTGCCCGCACCCAGGCGCTGTTTTCTGCATTATGCTCGTGCAAAAACACGACCTTCAGTCCCGCAGGCCTCGGCTTTGCAGAAAAGATATTCAGCACCGAAAGCAGCGACTCGGTCGGGCTTTGGGTCGGCTCCAGCAGCAGTTCCACCGCCTGCGGCTCGGTCAGTACCTTCACCTCATCCCAGATCCGCTGCATATTCAGTTTCATCTGTGCTGCGGTGCTCTTGCAAACATCTGCGTAGCGGTACACCGACAGATATACCAGCAGTGCATCTCCCGCTGTCAGTCCCAGCTGTTTGCCGCCCAGCGCCTCAAACTGCTGCTGGAACATGGTATACATTGCTGAAAAATTCAGCCGGTCCTCATCGCTCCAGCTCTCTCCGGTCGCCTTGCACACCAGTGTCTGCAAACGGGTGTATCCACCCAGACGGGAAAAATGCACATAGTTGATCCTTGTCAGCTTGTAAAAATCCAAAAACTCGTAATAGATACGGTTTTCCAGGCTGTCATTGCGGGCCGGGATCAGCCGGGTGACCGTTGCCGTAATCTTGACTGCCTCATAGTACTTCAGCACCGATACCCGCTTATTGCCTTCCATCACATAAAAGCGGTTCAGATATTCAAATGCGACCACCGGGGTATGGATGCCTTCTTCCAGATGCGCCCTGCACAGGTTTACCCATTTATGTGCAAATTCCGTGTCCGGCTCCAGCAGCGGCATAAAGTTTGTCGCAAACGCTGTATGCCGCCCGCTGGTCTTTGTACCAACAACACTTTCTGCCGGGATCTCCACCAGTCCCAGCGGCTCCTGCGCCACAATATCCACATTTGCGATCAGATCATCCAGCACCGCCAGATAGGGCGATTGCCCTTTTGCCATGCGGGCACGGTATTCACGCTGTCCCGCTTTCAGCGCTTCATTGTATTCTTCCAGCATAACGCTCCTGCTTTTCTTTCTTCTCAAAAAACGGTTGCAGCGGTCTGCTTTCAGCCGCTTCTTCACAGGTCCAGTATAACACGGATTCTGTTTTAATGGGAGAGTTTCCTTGTAAAAAGTGTTGATTTCTCCTGTCGTTTCGGGTAGGATAAAGACAGCACTATAATGTTAGGAGTTTCTCATCATGCAAACCGAGACCCTTCCCGTTCTTCAGGCCGGCGAATATCCCGGCGGCATCTGGTATTACGAGCCTCATACTTATCAGCCCTACCGCTATGTTCTGGGCCGTGTGGGCAAGCACCCGCTGGTGTGCATCGGCATCAATCCAAGTACTGCACAGCCGGGTGCACTGGACCCCACCCTCAAAAGTGTCGAGCGTCTGGCCGCCGCCAATGGCTTCGACAGCTGGATCATGTTCAACGTTTACCCCCAGCGCGCCACCGACCCCAACGATATGGACAAAGTTCCGGACCGTGCCCTCTGTGACGAAAATCTGCGCTGGCTGCGTGCCGTCCTGGCTGAGACCGAACCCACCATGTGGGCCGCATGGGGCACCCTGATCGAAAAGCGGGATTATCTGCCCGGCCTCATGCGGGAGATGGTCGCATTGACCCGCGAGCGCGAAATCCCCTGGGTCACTTTTGGCAAGCGCAGCAAAAAAGGCCATCCCCATCATCCGCTCTACCTGCGCAAAGATTCCACTCCGGACCCTTTTGATGTGGAAAACTATCTGGATACCTGTTTCTGATCCAGTCGATGCACAAAGGATGTGATCTGCTTTGACTACAGAGCATTACCGCAAACTTCAAATCTGGTTCCATCGCCACCCAAGGCTCACCCAGGGCATCATCCTGCTGGACCGCTGGCTGCCGTTGGTTCCTTTTGTCTGCTATCCGGTCCTGCTCTGCCTGGTCAACATACGTCTGGTCCGGCTCTTTCTCCGCACAGACGTTGCATTCTCCGTTGCATTGGATATGATGTCCCCTACCGCCCGTGCGGTGCTCGTGCCGGGGTTTGCGTTCCTGTTCTGCACCCTCCTGCGGGATCGTCTGAACCGCCCACGCCCCTACGAGCAGCCCGGTTTTGAACCTCTGGTGCAAAAAGAGACCCATGGTCACTCCTTCCCGTCCCGCCATGCCCTCAGCGCCACCGTTCTTGCTATGGTCTGGCTCTATTTTTACCCGATCGCAGGCTGCGTCATGCTGGGCATCGCCGCACTGATCTGCGTCCTTCGGGTCCTTACGGGTGTCCATCATCAGCAGGATGTCCTCTTTGGCGCTGCTCTCGGGGTAGTGTTCGGTTTTGCCGGGATGTGGTTCATCTGATATTTCAACGCATTTCCGTTCTTTTTTGTGGAAGTCAAATTTTTTCAAACTTTTTTTCAATTTTTCCTTGACAGAATGGGCCAGTTATGGTATTATTCTTCTCGCAGCGTGTCACACACGACACACCGCCGCCATACAGGAACCCATTGGGATAACAACGTGCGCCCGTAGCTCAGGTGGATAGAGCAACTGCCTTCTAAGCAGTGGGCCGGGGGTTCGAGTCCCTTCGGGCGCATTGATATGGTGCCCATAGCGTAGTCGGTTAACGCGCCAGATTGTGGATCTGGAGACCGAGGGTTCGAGTCCCTCTGGGCACCCCACTAAAAAAGACCTTGTTGCAATGCAGCAAGGTCTTTTTTCTTTTCCAACTGCCGGACTGACTCCGGCAGCACGGCCCCCTTCATCTCTGTTGACTGTATAAAAAGCAGCTGTCTCTTTCGCCTGCATCGCGCAAAGAGACATCTGCTTTTTTGTTTATTCGTTCATCTCCTTCAGGATCTTTGCGATCTGTGCCGCCGAGTACCCTTCCCGGCTCAGCGCACTGCGGATAGCGATATCGCTCTTGCCCTGGCTTCGCATGGCCACCGCCGTGTACGGCACACCATTCTTTCCGCTGGCCAGTGTACTTTCTTTCTCCGCAGCCTTGTTCTGTCCGGTGCTCCTGCCGGCCGCCGGAGCTGCGGCCTGTTCTGCCTTCTTCTGTGCCTCAGCCTGCTTCAGTGCCCATTCTCCTTTTGCAATGTCCAGCTTATCGCTGGTCACCCGGTTTGCAAATTGCTGTTGTTTCAGTGCATCCTGATATTCCCTCTCTGCCGCAGCATTATCATATTTCTGCTGTGCCAGTTCATCCTGCCTCTGTTTCTCCTGCAGCTGCTGCGCCCACTGGGCATCCTCACGTTCTGCCTTAAAATTGCGGTCATCCGCATAGATGTTATACCCTGTATTCATCAGGCTGCCCGCAAGCGAACCAAGCCCTGTCGTGCCGCTGATGGCCAGCTGCAGCACATCCCCCAGTACTCCCAGGATGGTCATTGCATTGTTGAATCGCTGCTGTTTTCCGGCTGCCTGTACCTGTTCCTGTTCTGCATAGCGGTCATATAGTTCTCCCAGCTTTCCCAGATGATCCTGATACTCGCCGTAGTCCTGCTCATAGGCCTGATTGTACGCCTCTCCCATCCGTTCCAGCTGCGCATAATGCTCCTGCAGCTGTTTTTCATACGCTTTCTGCGCAGCCTGTTCCTGACCGTTCAGCTGCTCCAGCCGCGCCTCGATTTCTTCTCCGCCGCTGTTATAGGTATCCAGTGCCAGGCTGTACAGTGTCGGCACCGCATTGTTCAATGCTCCGATCTGCTGCTGATATGCCTGCTGTGCCGCACTGACTGCATAGCTGGAGCCATACCCTCCGGTCAGCGCTGCTGCCTGTGCTGCGGCATCGGCGCTGGCATTGTGGGCATTTTGCGTGTATAGCTGCTCATACTGCCGGTACAGCGGATCCTTCGTGTGGTCATACCGGAAGTTTTCTCTTGCCAGCAGCTGTTCCAGCAGACTGTCGATTTTTTCCTGGTAGCTGCTCTGATACTCTGCCGGCCGTTTTTCCTGCCATTCCTTCAGAGCGGCCGCTGCATCGGTCACATTCTGGCTCGGGCGGTAAACGGTATCCTGCAGTGCCTTTTCCACATCCGCACGGCTGTCCAGCCCTGCCGTGCTGTACCTCACCTGTTCCAGCGGCTGTTCTTCTTTTCTCTTGCCCGCCATCCTCGTCTCCTTCCTCATAACGTTTCCAGCTTTGCCCGCAGTTCTTCTGAAAGATTTTCCACATCCAGATTTGTCAGCACATATTGCAGCTGCTCTTGCATCTGGTACAGATATCCTCGCAGCGCGCGGGCATCCTCCGGGTCCATGTTGGCCCCCAATTTTGGCAGTCCCAGTTTGTTCAGGCCGTTGATACTTGCCATCTTATCCTTTCTCTCCTTCCATCCTGCAGCCTCTTGCCGGCGCCACCGTCTTTGCCAGACTGCGCAGTGTGATCTGTCCCTTTCCCCGCAGCCTCAGGCGCAGTGTACCGTATCTCCGGGGCACAAAAGGCAGATCATAGCTCCGTCGGCTTCCCTGTGCGGTCAGCTGTGTCACCGTCTCCCACCTTCCTCCGTCGTAGCTCACAGCCACTTCCACTGTGCTGGTCTGCTCTGCGTCCATCCTCAGTGTCAACCGGGAAAGATAACTCTGCTCTGCATTTTCCAGTCCGATCTCTCCGCTCACCAGCTCAAACGGGATCTCCTTTTCCACATCCTCTGTGTTCTGCCAGTCACGCTCCCTGCTTGGATCTGCCGCCCACAGAGCCTGTCCGTCCCATAGATAAAGCTGTCCGCCGGTACTCGCCATCTCATAGGAGCAGACATCCTCCTCGCTCCAAAGCCTCCTCTCCGTGTCGTAGACCAACAGTCTTGCTTCTTCTCGGGAGATGTGCAGATAATACCTCCCATCCAGCGCACCGCCCACAGCATTCTTCACGTTGGCCAGTTTTCCCGCATCCAACGCACCGGATACCTTTACCGGGATACTCCCGTCCCACGCCATCACACCGTCCGGCGAAAGATAATACAACGTCTCGTTCAGCACGCACAGACTTCGGGCGGCA
>CAYXQN010000077.1:0-8199 GCA_964466825.1 uncultured Faecalibacterium sp.
GTAGTTTGCGGTGCCCTCGGTGCGGCTGACGATGACACGGGCGGGATCTGCATAATCAGCAAACTTGTTCTTGTAGAACTCGTTGTACTCCTCATCGGTCACTTCGCTCTTCTGCTTTTTCCAGATGGGGATCATGCTGTTCAGGGTCTCCAGCTCGGTATAGGTCTCCCACTCGGGCTTGTAGTCATCCGGCTTGGGATCGGGTTCCGGTTTCTGGCGGCTCTTTTCCCGTTCCATCTGGATCGGATAACGCACATAGTCACTGTATTTCTTTACGATAGCAACAATGCCGTACTCATCCACAAAGTTATCGTAGCGGTCGGTCTCGGTGTCCGGCTTGATATGCAGGATGATATCGGTGCCGGCGGTTTCCTTTTCGGCCGGGTTGATCTCGTAGCCATCCACACCGGTGGACTCCCACTGCCAGGCTTCGTCAGAGCCATAAGCACGGGAGATGACGGTAACCTTGTCAGCGACCATGAATGCAGAGTAGAAGCCTACGCCAAACTGGCCGATGATATCGATGTTTTCGTCCTTGTTGTCCTTCTTGAAGTCCAGAGAACCGGAGTGTGCGATGGTGCCCAGGTTTTCTTCCAACTCCTCACGGGTCATGCCAATGCCGTTATCCGAAATGGTCAACATCCGGTTTTCGGCATCACGGGTGAGCAGGATGCGGAAGTCGCTTTTGTTCATGCCTACGGAGGTATCGGTCAGGCTCTTATAGTATAGCTTGTCGATGGCGTCCGAAGCGTTGGAGATCAGCTCCCGGAGGAAAATTTCCTTGTTGGTATAGATGGAGTTGATCATCATGTCCATCAGCTTTTTGCTTTCGGCCTGAAATTCTTTCTTCGCCATAATACAAAACCTCTTTTATCAGTATTCTGCATCTTCGTGCGTTAGCACTCTTGATTTACGAGTGCTAATATACACCGCTCGGAGATAAAAATCAAGGGCTTTCATAAAAAGTTAAGAAATCTTCAGGACGGGTGGTGCGCTTTACTTGCGCAGCAGGGGCTGTTATAATAATTGGGAAGGGATGTGAAAGAATGTCGAAACAGGGCGATATGGCGTATCAGTATTTTTTGAAAGGATACAACTGCAGCCAGAGCGTGGTGGCGGCGTTTGCGCCGCAGCTTGGCTTGACTGAAGAACTGGCTTTGCGGCTTTCTTCCGGCTTTGGGGCGGGCATTGGCCGTCTGCGTGAGGTCTGTGGTGCTTTTTGTGGTGTGGTAACGGTGATCAGCCTGGTCTTTGCAAACCCGGACGACCCACTGGATAAATCCAGGATCTATGCGCTTGTACAGGAGGCGGCGCAGATGTACAGCCAGCGCAATGGCGGAGGCAGCATCATCTGTCGGGAACTTTTAGCAAAAGCGGGCGCTGCAGCCTCTACAGCAACTGCGGCGGAGGACCGCACAGCGGAGTACTACAAAAAACGTCCCTGCCCGGAGTTGTGCCGGATCTGTGCAGATCTGTGTGTGGATTTTATTGCGGCACATCCGGAAGGGCGTTTTATTCAGATGGAGGAATGATAAGATGCGGCTTGAACGGTTGGAACTAACGGGCGGCGGGCAGCTGACGGTCTATCTGCGGGATGCGGCAGAAGCGATGCCATCGGCAATGGAACGGCCTGTGGTCGTAGTGGTGCCCGGCGGAGGCTATAGTCATGTCAGCGCCAGAGAGGCAGATCCGGTGGCACTGCAATTTGCTGCGGCAGGCTACCATACAGCGGTGCTGAACTATAGCGTGGGGGAGGCTGCGCAGAATTACCAGCCGCTACGGCAGCTGGCACAGGCGATTGGGGTACTGCGGTCTCATGCGTCGAATTGGCATATTCTGCCGGACAAAATCGCAGTGTGCGGTTTTTCGGCAGGCGGGCATCTGGCTTTGTCCAGTGCGGTCCTGAACATTCCAGATCAGATGGAGCAGCCCCGGCCCAATGCAGTAGTGCTGGCATACCCGGTCATTTCGGCAGGAGAGTATGCTCACCGTGGCAGCTTTATTCAACTGGCGGGCAGCGAGGAACTGTCGGCCCAGCAGCCGTTTGGCCTGGAGACCAGGATCGGCCCACAGACACCGCCGGTGTTCGTTTGGCATACCATGGAGGATGCAACCGTACCGGTAGAAAATACCTTGATGCTGCTGAGCGCCTTGCACAAAGCGGGCGTTCCGTGCGAGGCGCATCTGTTTGAAAAAGGCAAGCACGGCACCAGCATCAGCACTGCAGAGGTGGACTGCCCCAGCCGCCACCGCCACCACTGGGTGGAGCTTGCGCTGGAATGGCTGGGCGACACCTTTGGCTTTTTGACCTGATTTTAGCGTAGCTTCAAAAAATTCATAATTATTTGATTGACCTGTGTGCGAAATTGGCGTATACTGGGCGACGGAACAAATGAGAGAGAGGAAAAGATTATGGTCATGGATCCTACTTTGCCACGCATTTCGGTGCGGGAGCTTTTGATGCAGGCGTTTCTTACCGGTTGGGAGCGCTCGGCAAAAACAGTTTCGCAGGATGAATACCTGCAAAGCTCTATCCAGGTGATCGAGATGCTCCAGGTGGAGCCGGAAAATCTCTATGCAGAAGAAGGCCTCGGCCTGCCGGACGGCGAGGAGGTGGATCATCTGGACGATCTGCTGCGTGCAGATGGCCAGTGGCTTTATTATGGTGTGGAGGAAGATAACTTTTTCCTTATCCAGTGGTATCCGGACAAGGCTTCTGCCGAAGCAAAGCTCGCAGAGCTGGAGGCATTGGGGGATGGCAAACAGTACCTTGTGGATCTGACCCTCAAGCGGACAAATCCTTCTCTGGCTGAAAATTTTGGAAAATCCAATCCGGTTCAGCTCCGTTCCTGAAGCGGGATAACAGTGTGAAAGGAAACTTGCGAATGTATCTTTCGGCAACAGAGCGCAGGCAGCTCTATGCGATCCTGAAAAAATACGATCAGCATCCGGAAGTGCAGAGGATGCGAGAGTATATCCAGCATGGTTCGGTCACGACCTATCAGCACTGTAAAAATGTGGTCATCGTCAGTTTTTGGCTCAACCGAAGGCTGCACCTTGGCGCAGATGAGACATCGCTTGCGGTAGGAGCTTTTTTGCATGATTTCTATTTGTACGACTGGCATAAAAAAGGTACCTTCCGCGGCCTGCACCGGCTGTTTGAGATGCACGGGTTTTCCCACCCGGGGCGTGCCTGCCTCAATGCCAGCAAGGTGTTCGGGATCACAAAAAAAGAACAGAGTATCATTGCCAGCCATATGTGGCCGCTGACCTTCCGTCATGTGCCAAGCTGCCGGGAGGCGGTCATTGTCTGTCTGGCGGATAAGTATTGCGCAATTGTGGAAAGTATGTTTCAGCGCACTCGTGCCGGGGTGATCGATCCGGCAGAAATACAAGACGAGCTGTGGTAAGCAGCTCGGTGCAAAAGGCTGTCCTTTCAGGGCGGCCTTTTTTGCGTAAAAGGGTTGACTTTGCTTTTGCGGCAGAGTATATTCAGGCTGTGTCCTGTATACGGCAGGCAAGAGAACAAAAGGAGCATTGTTTGAAGTATTCTTGTGCATTGGAGATTGTGCGCTGACCCGGGAGGGTCTGGTACAAATCTCTGTCCGCCCTCCTGAACTGCCTTTGCAGTCTGCATGTGGATGAGGAATCCGGTGACCGTGTATTGGACTGCGGTGGGCTGATGGAGCCGGTAGCTGTTTGGGTTCGCAAAGGCGGCGAGTGGGCGATCATTCACCGATGCCGCCGCTGCGGGAAGCTGGACTCTAACCGGGTGGCTGCCGACGATAACCCCATGAAGCTGATGTCCATTGCCATGAGGCCGCTGTGTGAGCCGCCGTTCCCGCTGGATCGCATCCGTGAGATGACCGCTCTGATGGGCGGAGACGGCAGTATGGAGTAATGCGCCTGTAAAAACAAACAAATGCGGGGATGTCCTTTTGAGGCTCCCTGCATTCTTTTCTCTGCTGGAAGATGACATAATGATGCTGGTTCTATAGAAAGTGAGGGGTGGCAGTGGAGCTGGGAGTAAAACGCTACAAACTGCTGGATGAGCTGCGAGGATTCTGCCTGATCAATATGGTGTGCTACCATGCCTGTTGGGATCTGGTATTTCTCTTTGGCATCCGGGCAGACTGGTACACGGGCTGGCAGGGCCATGTTTGGCAGCGGATGATCTGCTGTGGTTTTATTTTATTGTCCGGATTTTGTGTTCCATTGGGGCGGCGAAGTCTGAAGCGCGGGGCAATGGTCTTTGGCGGGGGCGCATTGGTCACGGTTGTAACACTGTTGTTTATGCCGGGGAGCAGAGTTCTTTTTGGTGTGCTGACTTTACTGGGGACGGCGATGCTGTTGACCCAGCTGTGTCGTCCTTGGCTAGAAAAACTGCCTCCGGCTGTTGGTCTGGCGGGGTGCCTGCTGCTGTACGCACTGACCTGCCGGGTGTCGTCGGGCTATTTTGGGCTGGGCAGCTGGCGCCTGAACCTGCCACGAGGATTGTATGCAAACCTTTTTACAGCATTTTTGGGTTTTCCACCAGCAGGCTTTTGGTCGACAGACTACTTTCCGATACTGCCATGGATCTTTTTGTTTTGGGCGGGCTGCTTTTTGCACTGGCTGATCGGAAAACGCAGGATGGAGCCGTTGCGCCGCTCGGTGTGTGCCCCATTGGGGTGGCTGGGCCGGAACTCGCTGGTGTTGTATCTGCTGCACCAGCCGGTAGTGTACGGAACCCTTTGGATCGTTTTTTGGCAGATCAGGCATAAACCTGCTTGACAGACAAGGCGGAATATGGTAATCTATTGGTGGTTAGAAATAACTAACCACTAGAAATGCGTTGAGTTATCTTGACGCATTTTTACAGACAATAAAGTTAGAACAAACTAACTAAGATGAGAGAAAAGAGGTACTTTCCTATGAGCAAAGTGGCAATTGTATTCTGGAGTGCAACCGGCAACACGGAGATGATGGCAAACTGCATTGCAGAAGGTGCGGGGGCTGCAGGCAGCATCCTGTCCTGCGCCGAGATGACACCGGAGAAGCTGGCGGAATTTGATGTTGTAGCATTTGGCTGCCCGGCAATGGGGGCGGAACAGCTGGAGGAAGGCGAGTTTGAGCCGATGTTTACTGCATTGGAGGGGACACTTTCTGGTAAAAAGATTGCATTGTTTGGCTCCTACGGCTGGGGAGATGGCCAGTGGATGCGTGATTGGGTCGAGCGCGCACAGGGCGACGGGGCAGTTCTGTTCAGCGAGGAAGGCCTGATGTGCAACGAGACTCCGGATGACGATGCACAGGCGGCCTGCCGTAAGCTAGGCACAGAGCTTGCGGTTTGGTAAGAACGGATTTTACAGAGGACTTGCCAAGAAAGGTTTGCTACGTTAAACTTTAAAAACCGGAAACGGTTTTTTATTTGAGTTGAAAGTTAGCGTATCCTAACCATTTGAAGCGCAGTGACCCCATACAAAAGATCAAAGATGCGGCGGGGGATATGGAGCATGGCTTGCTCGCAGATCTCCTGCCGCTCTATTTACAGAAAGGCAGTGTTATGGCAGTGTTTGCGGCGGTTGGAGTAACGGTCTGCTTTGCCGTTTTACGACGTGCAGTACGCCGGGCGGCGGTTCGGTCTGCGGGATGGGGCAAAAAGAGGAGAAAAGCCCTATGAAAAAAACTGGAGATCTGAATAAAAAGAGATCAGATGAAAAGATGCTTGTAAGCGAGATGATCGTATTGTACTGCCGCAGAAAGCACCGTATGCCCAAAGGTACGCTTTGCCCGGAGTGTCAGGGCCTGCAGGATTATGCGATGCTGCGCATCGACAAATGCCCGTTTGTAGAGACGAAAACCTTTTGCTCGGCCTGCAAGGTGCACTGCTATCAACCGGCTATGCGGGAAAAGATCCGGGCGGTCATGCGCTGGGCTGGACCCAGGATGCTGCCAGTGCACCCGATCCTTTCTATAAAACATGTGGCAGTTACCATCAAATCAAAGCGGAAATTAAAAAGAGAAAGCTGATGGCTGTATAAACTTGCTGCAGGGTGGGTATCCTACCAGCAGTGAGGTGATAAAACATGGAAAACATCGGCGTTACCTGTGATGTGTGTGCCTGTGCACACAACGTTGGCGGCTGCAAATGCGATCTGCCCCAAATCAAAGTGACGGAGCAGTGCACCTGCAGTACCCAGAAGATGGAGAACCCGCATTACTGCCAGAGCTACGAAAAAAAGTAAATCTCTGACGCAAAAAAAGGCATCCCCGACCGGAATATCTTCCGGCCGAGGATGCCTTTTGGTTTATTGATTCAGCGCAAGGTCACATTGCAGACGGCGAGATTGCGTACCAAAGTGCCCACATTTTCCCGCATACGGATGCCCATAAAGCCAAGGGAGAAGGCGGTGGTCACATTTTCCTGCCGGTCATCGATAAAGACGCACTCAGAGGCCTTGAGATGGTACTTGTCCAAAAATGCCTGATAGATAGCAGGGTCTGGTTTGTTGGCTTTGACCTCACAGGAGGCAACACCACCGTCAAACTGATCCAGCACACCGCGGACCTTGAGCATTTCCAGTACGTCCTGGGGCATATTGCTCAGGTAATAGACACAATAGCCGTGGTTTTTTAGCCGGCGCACCAACTCCTGCATCCGCAGACGGGGACGCAGGATATTGACCCAGTCATCCAGCACACCCTGGACTTCGAAAGCGCAGCCGGCTTCCTGCGCACTGGCGAGCATTCGGTGGTTGCCCTCATGGCGGGAGATCAGACCGGCATCCAGCAGCTGCCATGTCTCACTGCCAAAGGTAAGGCGGTAGACGAGTTCCTCCATTTCAGCATTGCAGATGCGGTCTACCAGGAAACTTTTGGGGTCGAAGTCGATCATCACGCCGCCCAGGTCAAATATGATATTCTTATACATATAAAATGTACCTCGCTTTGCTTTGCAGGCACCCGGATAGGGTGCATACATATAGTATAGCACAACTCTGGCAGCGGTTTCCACTGCTTTTTGCATAGAGCGGCGGCCAACGGCGTAAAATAGGAGGAGAAGGAGGCGGCGCTATGACGATACGGGAACTGTGCGCAAAAGAAGTTGTGCAGATGGAACGGGGTGTCTGCCTGGGTCGCGCAGATGATCTGACGTTTGATCCGGAGACGGCCCGGCTGCAGAATATGCTGCTGATCGGCAGGCCGCGGCTGTTTGGATTGCTGGGCAGAGAAGAAACGCTGACGATTCCCTGGCAGGAGATCGAGACCATTGGGACCGATGCGGTCCTGGTGCATACCGCTGTGCCTGCAGAAGGGGCTGGCCCGCAGGATCTATGGCACAGGCTGCGCACAAAACTGGGCTTGTAAAACAGCAAAAAAGAAAATTTGGCAAATGTGAGAAAAAAGCAAAATCTTTTTGGAGAAAACGGAGAAAAGCTCTTGCAACCGTACTCTTTTTGTGCTATTATAACAAAGCATTACACACGCATCACTATGCCCTTTTGTGCCCGCAAGGGTGGAGGGCAGTCCCAAACCGTCCGATACGGCAGGGGATCACGGTGTGCGGAGGCAAAACAATATTTGGAGGTAATTTTACTATGGCAGTCGTTTCTATGAAGCAGCTTCTCGAGGCAGGTGTGCACTTCGGTCACCAGACCCGCCGCTGGAACCCCAAGATGGCAAAGTACATCTTCACCGAGCGTAACGGCATCTACATCATCGATCTGCAGAAGACCGTGAAGAAGCTGGACGAGGCTTACAACTATGTGAAGGAAGTTGCAGCTGAGGGCGGCGACATTCTGTTCGTCGGCACCAAGAAGCAGGCTCAGGAGTCCATCCGTGACGAGGCTCTGCGCTGCGGCATGCACTACGTCAACGCTCGTTGGCTGGGCGGCATGATGACCAACTTCCGCACCATCCGTAAGCGTATCGACCGTATGGATCAGCTGGCAAAGATGAAGGAGAACGGCACCTTCGAGCTGCTGCCCAAGAAGGAAGTGGCTAAGCTGGAGCTGGAGATGGAGAAGCTGGACAAGTACCTGGGCGGCGTCAAGAACATGAAGGTTCTGCCCAAGGCTATGTTCATCGTCGATCCTCACAAGGAGCGCATCGCTGTTGCTGAGGCTCGCAAGCTGAACATCCCCATCGTTGCTATCGTTGATACCAACTGCGACCCCGACGAGATCGACTACGTCATCCCCGGCAACGACGACGCTA
>CAYXQN010000078.1:0-8171 GCA_964466825.1 uncultured Faecalibacterium sp.
TTTTTGGTCGGAGCAGCGGGATTTGAACCCACGGCCTCCTCGTCCCGAACGAGGCGCGCTACCAACTGCGCTATGCCCCGAAAATACCGCAGCTTATTCGGCTGCGGTACGTTGGTTGGGGATGAGAGAATCGAACTCCCACAAGTAGAGTCAGAGTCTACCGCACTACCACTATGCAAATCCCCAATATTCAGTTCGTCATGCGCTTGTCGGCGCTGCTGACAAGGGATATTATACACGCAGACAACCGGGTTGTCAACTGTTTTTTTCTTTTTTTGCAAAAAAGTTTTTTGTTCCCGGCAGGTGAAATTTTGGAAATTCTCTTGACAGCCCCTCTGGTTCGGAATACTCTTATAATAAGGTATCTTCCGGGGACGGGCCGGTGTGTCCGCCCTTTGAAAATCTGACGAAAGAGGGTTTTTGAAGATGAAAAAGCGTGTGGGAATCCTGACCTCCGGCGGTGACTGCCCGGGTCTGAACGCAACCATCCGTGGTGTTGCAAAGGCGTTGTATGCCCGTATGGGCGATAATGTGGAGATCGTTGGCATCCTTAATGGCTACCATGGCCTGATCAATGGGGACTATAAAGAGATGACCGAGGATGATTTCCGGGGCATTCTTACGCTGGGAGGCACCATTCTGGGCACCAAGCGTACACCCTTCAAGATGATGCGTGTGGTGGAAGAAGACAAGATCGATAAAGTGGCCGCCATGAAAAAGACCTACAAAGAGGCAAAGCTGGACTGTCTGCTCTGCCTGGGCGGCAACGGCACCCATAAGACGGCAAATCTCCTGGCACAGGAAGGGCTCAATATCATCGGTCTGCCCAAAACCATCGACAATGACATCTATGGTACGGATGTGACCTTTGGTTTCCACACAGCTGTGGACATTGCCACCGATGTCATCGACCGCATCCACACCACAGCAGGCAGCCACAGCCGAGTGATGTGCATTGAGATCATGGGCAACAAGGCCGGCTGGCTCACACTGTATTCCGGCATTGCAGGCGGTGCAGATATCATCCTTCTGCCGGAAATGCCCTATGACATCGACCGTGTGTGCGATGCGGTAGAGCGCCGTGCCCGCAAAGGCTCCAACTTTTCCATCATTGCGGTGGCAGAAGGTGCGATCAATTGCGAAGAAGCAAAGCTGAAGCGCAAAGAGTGGATGGCAAAACGGACCGAGGCTGGTTTTGGAGCCACTGCGACCAACCGCATTGCACAGGCTGTGCAGAAAAAGACCGGTATGGAGACGCGTGTGTGCATCCCGGGCCATATGCAGCGCGGCGGCAGCCCCAGTGCTTACGACCGTGTGCTGGCCACCCAGTTTGGCAGCTATGCCGCCAAGCTGATAGAGGTGGAGCGCTACGGCGTGACGGTTGCCATGGTCAATGGCCGTGTAACGGAAAACCGCCTGGCAGATATTGCAGGCAAGACCCGTAATGTGCCCGAAAACTGCGAGCTGCTTACCGTAGCACGCCGGATGGGCGTCTGCCTGGGCTGAGCGGACCGGATGATCGTTCAGGGCATCCTTTGGGATGTCCTGAGCTTTTTTGTGCCGGGATGGCGGCAAAAACTGCCTCTTTTTCCCGCAAAAACAGCCAAACCGGTTGTCAAACCCGGCAAAACAGGGTATCATAGAGGCATTGAATAAAAAAGGAGTGTGCTTTCTATGCGCGCTTATGAACGCTTGCTGAATTATGTCCGCATCCACACCAAGTCTGACCCCAACTCCGGCACGCATCCCTCTGCCGCACGGGAGTTTGACCTGGCCCGTCCTCTGGTAGAGGAGCTGAAGGCAATGGGCATCCAGGATGCCCGGGTAGACGAGCACTGCTATGTCTACGGTACTCTGCCTGCGACCCCCGGCTACGAGGACAAGCCCGCTCTGGGTCTGATCGCCCATATGGATACGGCGGACGATGCCTCTGGCGAAAATGTAAATCCCATCCTGCACGAAAACTACGACGGCGGTGATGTGGTGCTGCCTGCCACCGGTATGGTGATGAAGGTGGCCAATTTCCCCTTCCTGGCATCCATGAAAGGGGAGACCCTGATCACCACCGACGGCACCACGCTGCTGGGTGCTGACGATAAGGCCGGTGTGGCCGAGATCATGACGGCAGTGGAGACCATTATCCAGCAGGGCCTGCCCCACGGCAAGATCTGCATCGGCTTTACGCCGGACGAGGAGATCGGCGAAGGTGCAGACCTGTTCGATATCCCGGGCTTTGGTGCAGACTTTGCTTACACGGTGGACGGCGGCGACGCAGGCGGCATTGAGTATGAGAACTTCAATGCAGCTGCAGCTACGGTGACCATCCATGGCTTCTCGGTGCATCCCGGCTCCGCCAAGGACACCATGATCAATGCAGCCAATGTGGCAATGGAATTCCACGGTGCACTGCCTGTTATGGCCCGTCCCGAGACCACCGAGGGCCGCCAGGGCTTCTATCACCTGTGCCAGATGTACGGCGATGTGACCGATGCAAAGCTGGGCTACATCCTGCGCGACCACGATGCAGCGAAGCTCCAGTACAAAAAGGACAACATGATGGACATTGCCGCTTACCTCAACGGGAAATACGGCGAGGGCACGGTGGAAGTGGAGATCAAGGACAGCTACCGCAATATGCTGGAAAAGATCCAGCCGCATTTCCATCTGATCGAAACTGCCCGCAAGGCGATCCGTATGGCAGGTCTGGAGCCGGAAGAAGTGCCGGTGCGCGGCGGTACCGACGGCGCTACCCTGAGCTGGATGGGTCTGCCCTGCCCCAACCTTGGTACCGGCGGCTTCAACTTCCACGGTGTGTGCGAGTGCATCACCGCAGAGCGTATGGACCGCTGCACCCAGATCCTGCTCAACATCGTTGCATTGTACGCAGAGTAAACAAAACAGGATCCCTGAATAGAACAAGACCCGGAAGGGAAGCCTTACGGGTCTTGCTTTTTTGTTTTTCAGCCTACGTTGATATGCCCCACAGGCAGGATCTTGCGTTTGTTGTCGTCCGGTTTTGCGGTCAGGCTCATGGCCAGCGAGGCCGGGCCGACACGGCCCATGAACATTACCAGCATATACAGCAGCTTGGCCGGGTCGTTCAGCTTTCCGGTCACACCCACCGACAGGCCTACGGTACCAAAGGCTGAGCAGGATTCAAAGATCGCATCGATCACTGCAATGGTCTCGGCGCTGTTGTAATACACCACCACGGTGGAGCCAAGGGCTGCCAGCGCACCCAGTACGATGATGGTCAGGGCGCGGTAGACTGTTTTGGATTCGATCTTGTGCTCTGCGATCACGCAGTCGTCCCGGCCCTGAGCCACACTGCGGATGGTCAAAAACAGCACAGCAAAGGTGGTCACCTTTACACCGCCGCCGGTGGAGCCGGGCGCTGCACCGATAAACTGCAGCACGCTCATCAACAGTTTGGTGATGGGGCCGCAGGCGGCAAGGTCGATGGTGTTCATGCCGGCGGTACGGGTGGAGACCGACTGGAACAATGCGGCCATGATCTTGTCCGGGACCGAGAGGGCGCCAAGCGTGGCGGGGTCGTTCCACTCCATCAGGCCGATCAGCACAGCGCCGCCCACCCAGAGCAGCAGCGAGAACTGCAGCACCACCCGTGCGTGCAGAGAAAGCCGGCGCTTTTTGGGGTACTGCCCCAGCTCCACCCAGACCATAAAGCCAAGGCCGCCGGAGATGATCATGAACATGATGACGGCCTGGACGTAGTAGTTGTGCACATAGGGCACCAGAGAGGAATAGGCGCCAAACCGCCCGAACAGATCAAAGCCGGCATTGCAAAAAGCCGAGATCGCTGTAAAAATACTGATCCAGATGCCCTCGGCCCCAAACTGCGGCACAAAGGCAAAGCTCAGCAGCAAAATGCCAATGCCCTCAAACAGTGCGGCCAGCCCGATCACGGTCCGCAGCACATCTTTGGCCTGAGAATAGCCGCCGTCGGCCGAAACACTTTCTCCCATGAGCCGCAGATCCCGGAAGCCCATCCGGCGCCGGGTGGCCAGGGCAAAAAAGCTGGTCAGGGTCACAAGCCCCAAACCGCCCACCTGGATGAGCACCAGCAGCACCAGCTGCCCAAAAAAACTGAACTGTGTCCAGGTGTCCCGTACGATCAGGCCGGTCACGCAGGTGGCGCTGGTGGCAGTGAACATGGCATCTACCAGACCCAGGCGGCCCTGTCGGCTGGCGATGGGCAGAGTCAGCAAAAGCCCGCCCAGTGCGATCACCAGCACAAAGCTGACGCATATGATCTGTGTGGCGCTGCGTTTTTTGAGCCAGCGGCTCCAGTTTGCAGGCCAGTGCAGTTTCTGCAATTTTTTTGGCAGTTCCATAAAGCCCCTCCCGCTTGAGTTGTCTTTTATAGCATACACCTTTTTGCAGGTGGGTTCAACTGATTTTCGCCCGGGCTGACCATGCAGTTTGAGGCGGAGTGCAATATTTCACCAAATTTCTACGTTTCTTCAATAAAAGACAAACAGGAGCCTGTTATTATTTTTCTGCAGGCTGCTTTTAACATCTCCAACTCCCAGAGGCGCTTTTCTGCAGAGGCAGCGTCTCCTGATTTTAGATATAGACGAATGAGGTCGATCCATCCATGAAGATGCTTTATATCCTGATGATCCGTTTCCCCGGCAGAGCCTCCAAGATCATGGAAGTTCTGCACGGCTGCCGTTATCCCCATGCGTCCATCGGTCTGGAAGAAGACCTGAATACATTTTACAGCTTTGTCAAAAAAGGCTTTATTGTTGAAAAGGTCACCCGCTATGTAAAACCGGATCGCCGGCCGTATCCCTGCCGGCTCTACCGGCTTCCGGTGCAGGATGAGGTCTATGCAGAGGTAAAGGCCCGTCTGGGGCGTTTTGCCTGTTCCCGCCAGCAGTATCGGTATACCCAGACCGGGCTGATCCTCAGCAATCTGCGCATCCCGTTCAAACGGCGGTACCATTATTTCTGCTCGCACTTTGTGGCCGAAGTGCTGAAATATACCGATTCCGCTCCGCTGCGTCTGCCGTCCTCCATGTATCTGTCCTCCGATCTGGAGCGGCTTGCCGGTGTGCAGCTGGTCTACGAGGGGGATCTGAAGCGTATGATCGAACGCTTTGAACTCAAGCAGCAGCTTGCCGACAGCCCGGAACAGGGCGCAGCAATGGTTACGGCTTGATTTTATGGTCCGTTTACGGTATTATAATAAGGCGGTGCTCCGGCACTGCCCCAAAATGTCTCGATAGCTCAGTTGGATAGAGCGTCCCCCTCCTAAGGGGAAGGCCGCAGGTTCGACTCCTGTTCGGGACACCAGAAAAGCGCCCGTCCCTGCTGTTTGCAGGGACGGGCGCTTTCTTTGTTTTATTTCAGGTCCAGCCGCACAACGACCAGGCGGTACCACAGGTAAGGGACCATGTTCCAGATCATCCACAGCTCCATCAAAAGATAGTTGGGCAGGTCCCGCCAACGGAAAGGCCGCTTGCCCAGTCTGCCGCTGCGCAGGATCTCCCATGCTTCATGCATTCCCTTGTCCCATGCTTCGCCAAAGCCCTGTTTGTGGAACTTGTAGTATTTGAGCAGATACCCTGCCGCCAGCGGCAAAAAGTTCAGCACCAGCATCAGCAGCGGCTCGTTTTTCAGGGGCAGCAAAATGCTGTTGCGTCCGCTCTGCTGGCTTTTGAAGGCGTTGTACCGAACTGCGCCGGTGCTGGCGCCGCAGATGTGATAGCACCTGGCGGTGGGGCAGAGCACGTTTTTGTAACCGGCGTTGTTGGCCCGCCAGCTCAGATCGACGTCCTCAAAATAGGCAAAAAAGTTTTCGTCAAAACCGCCGATCTCGTTCAGGATGCTTTTGCGGTAGAGCGAAGCGCCCCCGCAGGCGGAGAAGATGCGCTTTTGCCGGGTGTACCGGCTGGCCCGGCGGCCGTCACCGGTCTTGCAGGCAAAGCCCATCCAGGTCACATAATCTCCGGCATCGTCTGCAAGCTCCCGCTGGTAGTGGCGCAGCATCAGGCTCTGGACCGCAAAGATCTTAGGGTCGCTGTCGGCAGTGCGCAAAAGCTCTGCCAGCCAGTCCGGCTCGGCAAAGGCGTCATTGTTGAACAGTACGACATATTCGGTCTGTGCCAGTGCAATGCCCTGGTTGACTGCGTGAGAAAAGCCGGTATTGCGACCATTTTCGATCAGAGTAAAGTTGGGGCGGCTGCAATAGCTGCGGGCCTGTTCCAGGCTTTCATCGGTGGAGCCGTTGTCCACCACGACCAGTGCAAAATCCTGTTCGGTCTGGGCATAGATGGACTCGATGGAGTCCTTCAGCCAGCCCTTGCCGTTGATGTTGGGGATAACGATGGTTGCTTTCATGCTTGTTTGCTCCTAGGCTGATATTGAGGCAAGTATAGCACATCCTGCTGCAAAAAGAAACCGCACCCCGGTGGGATGCGGCTTCGGTCAAACAGCAAAATTATGCAGCCAGTGCCTTTTCGATGTTGGCAAGGATGTTATCGTGGTCCTCAGCGCAGACCAGAATGATCTCGCCGGTGGGAGCCACCGTTACCGTGGCAGCCTTGGCGATCTGGTACTGATCTTCCAGGTAGTGCTCCATGGACTGCTGCTCGCTGGCAACATAGGCCTCCAGAGCAGCCTTGACGTCCTCAGTCTTGCCCTCGGCCGGCATTACGATGGCCACGCCGTAGCTGCGCACCATCATAGCGGAGATGGAGGCGGCAAAGTCGGTGTACATACCGTCTTCCAGATTCAGCAGAGGCAGGATCATGTTCTTGATCTCGTCATCCAGCTGGTCTGCCTTGTACTCGGCGCTGTAGCCGTCGATGGCGGTAAACTTGCCGTCCTCGCCCTTGGTAAAGATCATATTATAGGTGTTGTCTTCCTCATTGCGGGCATCGTGGATGATCTGGGAATAATCCTTCGGCTCAGCAGGGGTAGAGTCTGCCTTGCTCCCGGCAGAGCAGCCAACGCAGGCGATCAGAGTCAGGCCGGCAAGCAGTGCAGCAAAAAAACGTTTCATATCAAATTTTTCCTTTCGTGTAAAAGCTTCGTGTGTTTAGCAGAACGGGGCGTATCCGTATGCAGTAGTGTGCGCCTTTTTTGCGTCTGCTATCCCAAATACGAACGACAGACACGGAAGATTGCAGGGAAATTGTAACTGTTTTATGAACAGCTCAGCTCAAAGCATCAGGGCATCCACATCCCGATGGTCCACTGGGGTCGAAAGAATGATCTGGGTGCTGGTAGTGCCAAGCTTCTGGAACTGCAGGATCAGGTGCTCCAGCTCCGGCATACTGCCGCAGCTCACCTTGACCAAAAAGGTATAAGCGCCGGTCACATGGTAGCACTGCAGCACTTCCTTGCTGTTCTGCAGCAGCTCTAAAAAAGCGTCCTGTTTGCTGGGTGCTACCGACAGGCTGATCAATGCGTCCACATACATCCGGTCTGCAGGCCGGTTGAGGGTGACGGTGTAGCCGCTGATCACACCATCACTTTCCAGCTTGTGGATACGGCTGGAGACGGCAGGGCTGGTCAGGGAGACCTGCTCTGCGATCTCCTTGACCGGCATACGGGCGTTTTTTGCCAACAGAGAAAGGATCTTACGGTCAAGATCGTCCATGGGGTGTTCCTCCTGTAAATCTTGTAAAAATGTATAAAATTTTTCAAAAGTAAAGTTTTATTGTTGTAACAATCGTGCAAAACAGAAGAAAGTCTTGTTTTGTTTTGCTTCGTGTTAATTATATAAAGTTTTCTTGCAAAAGTAAAGGCTGATTTTAAAGTAAATCTAAAAAAATTTGATTGACAAGAAAATAAAAAAGGCTATAATACAAACTGCAAGGCGATGCATTGGACAAGCATTTGTCAATGTGCCTTTTTACAAAGAGATTCACCACTTTATATACTTTCCCACCCCTCTATACACAAAAACCCGCTGCCAGGCGGGTTTTTGTGTTTGTTGGGGTTATTTTATTTTCAGCCCGTTATTCCGGCATCTCCTCAATGCGTTTTCTGGCGCTGCGGCGGTAGAGCAGACCCACCAGTGCAGTCAGGGCTTCGCCCAGTGCCAGCGGCAGCCAGACCATAGCCACGTTCTCGGCGCCGGTCACAAAGCGGGTCAGCACCCATACCGGCGGCAGGACAAAGATCACCTGACGGCACAG
>CAYXQN010000079.1:0-8087 GCA_964466825.1 uncultured Faecalibacterium sp.
GGGCTGCACAGGGTGTTGCCGATGTTGACATCCGGCAGACCGGAGAATGCAACGATATCGCCGGCGGTCACGTTGTCGCAGGACACACGGCCGTTTGCCTGGAAGTCGTACAGCTTGGTCAGGCGGCCGCGCATCTTCAGGTCGGGGTTGTGCCAGTCGCAGACCTGCACTTCTTCGCCAATGCGGGCGGTGCCGTTCTGGATGCGGCCAATGCCGATGCGGCCAACGAACTCGTTGTAGTCCACAGAGGACACCAGCATCTGGAACGGAGCCTCAGGATCGCCTTCCGGCGGCTGCACGGTGCTCAGGATGGTGTCGAACAGGGGCATCAGATCGGTGCCGGGAACATCCGGATCCAGGCTTGCGGTGCCTTCGCGGCCGCAGCAGAACAGCATGGGGCAGTCCAGCTGCTCGTCGCTTGCGCCCAGATCCATCAGCAGGTAGAGCACCTCGTCGATGACTTCCTTGATGCGGGCATCCGGGCGGTCGATCTTGTTGATGGCGACCACCAGGCTCAGGTTCTGCTGCAGAGCCTTCTGCAGAACAAAACGGGTCTGGGGCATGCAGCCTTCAGCAGCGTCCACCAGCAGCAGAACGCCGTTGACCATCTTCAGCACGCGCTCGACCTCGCCGCCAAAGTCGGCGTGGCCCGGGGTATCGACGATGTTGATCTTGACACCCTTATAGGTGCAGGAGCAGTTTTTAGCCAGAATGGTAATGCCGCGCTCACGTTCAATGTCACCACTGTCCATGACACGGTCGGCAACGACCTGATTGTCACGGAAAGAGCCGCCCTGATGCAGCATTGCATCCACCAGAGTGGTCTTGCCGTGGTCAACGTGAGCGATGATTGCAACGTTGCGCAAATCGGTACGAACCATAAAAATACAACCTCTCTATTGTTGAAAAAATCATAAATTGAAAACGAACGTCATACGGATTAAGTTTATAACATGAGAGGGTGGTTTGTCAAGATTGTATAAAAAATTTTTCGAGCTTTCGGCGTTTTGCCAGAGAGGAGTGTGCACTTTTGGGAATTCTGCTCCGCTGCCCGGGCGTCTGAGGTGACGAACGGATTCAATATATGTAACAGCTATACGAAAGCGTCTGCTGAAGTGCGGTGGAATCAAACTCATTATATATAGGAAATCTCAGGCGGAGTCGTGCTGGTGATTGACAGGACTGTGTGAAAGGGCCTGTGCAGGTTGTGTTTTCCTGTTCATGCATTCTCAGGGATCCTCGGGAAATAAGGGATAGTCCCGGACGAAGGCGAGAAATGCCTGGGTGCTTTCCTTAGTATATTTGCCCTTGCGCCAGATAAGACCTACCTTTTGCTCGATGGCCGGTACGATGGGGATGCCTACAAGATCGGGATGGTCTTGCAGCAATGAGGCATAGAAGAAGCCTGCGCAGGTGTTGTTGTGGATCATGCTTTTCATGGTGTGGATCTGGCTGGTATAGATCTGCACGTTTGGGGTGATGCCCAGATTGCGGAACCGGCTGTGGATGCTGTCATTCTGCACGGAATCCGTATTGTACATCACCAGAGGTTCCGGGCCCAGATCCTCCAGGGTGACGGAGGATTTTTCTGCCAACGGATGATTTGGGTCTACTACTGCCACAAAATGATCCCGGCCGATGCAGACAGAATGGAATTTTTCCGGGTCGTTCAGGCTCATATTTACCAGTGCTACATCCAATTCTTCCTCTTGCACCAGATTTGCCGCCCGGGCGGACCCGTATTCGTAGAAGGTCAGGTGGATATGGGGGTGCTTTCGGTTGAAGTCGCGGAGAAGATCCGGGAAGAAGGTGGTGCCCCATAACGGCGGAATTCCCACTCGGACGGACTGCCGGGTGGCACCAAGTTCATGCAGCTGCAGCTTTGCTGTTTCCACCTCCCGAAGCAGGGCC
This sequence comes from uncultured Faecalibacterium sp., assembly GCA_964466825.1. Lineage (GTDB taxonomy): Bacteria > Bacillota > Clostridia > Oscillospirales > Ruminococcaceae > Faecalibacterium. The sequence goes on from CAYXQN010000079.1 coordinate 1,912, forward strand.
TCTGCCCGCTCAAAAAAGCGCTGACCATCCTCTGTCAGCACAAGTCGGTTGCGGCTATGGGAGAAGAGATTGACGGAAAACTCTTTTTCAAGCTCCCGGATTGCACCGGAAATGGCGGGTTGGGTAACAAATAGCTTGTTCGCTGCCTGAGTCACGCTGCCATAGCGTACAGCAGCACAGAAATATTCCAACTGGTTCAGTTTCATACCATCCTCTCCTTTGGGTCTATTTTAGCAGATTTCACAAAATGCGCAATGATTTTTGACAACATAAGTAAAAATGATACTAACATCTTTTTTCTTGATTTTACATCATGTTTCTCCCTTGTTATACTAAAATCACCAAGCAGGAAACCCCGGCCGGTTTTCTCGTAAAGCTTTCCTGCAAAATAAATGAGGAGGATATGCAATGAATCCAAGCACTATCACGCTGATTTTTCTGGCTTTCGCCGTGATTAGCTTTGTCCTGGAAAAGATCCCCCTGGGCCTGACCGCCACCATCGTGGCACTGGGACTGAATCTGACCGGGGTTCTCAGCACAAGTGAGGTTTTTTCCGGCTATGTCAACAGCAACGTCATTCTCTGCGTGGGGATGTTCGTGGTGGGTCAGGCTCTGTTTGAAACGGGGATGGCGAACAAGATTGGCTTTCTTGTCTGTAAATTTGCAAAAACCGAGCGGATGCTCATCATCGCTGTCATGACCATCACGGGTGTCATGTCTGGGTTTCTGTCCAATACTGGTACCGCAGCCGTTCTGATTCCCGTGGTTTGCGGCATCGCCGATGAATCCGGCTACTCCCGCTCCAGACTGCTCATGCCCCTGGTATTCGCTGCTGCATTGGGTGGGAATCTGTCCATTATCGGTGCTCCTGGAAATCTCATGGGTGTCAATGCTCTGCAGGAAATGGGAATGTCCACCAGCTTCTTTATGTACGCTCCTGTAGGCGTGCCCATGCTGGCGGCAGGAATTGTCTACTTCGTCTTCTTTGGCTACAAGCTTCTTCCTGACAGCAAGGCGCTGGAGGAGGTCCGGGAAGAAAAGCAGGATTTCAGCCTGGTTCCCCGGTGGAAGCAGGTTGCCTCCTTGGTAGTTCTCATTGCGGTTGTTCTTGCCATGATTTTTGAGGAGCAGATCGGCATCAAGCTTCAGATCACAGCTTGCATCGGCGCTGTGGTTCTGGTGCTCACGGGGGTCATTTCCGAAAAAGATGCCCTGAAATCCATCGATCTGAAGGTTGTTCTTCTCTTCGGCGGCTCTTTGGCTCTGGCGGATGCCTTGGAAATCACCGGTGCCGGTAACATGATTGCTGATGTGATTGTGGGCGCCTTGGGAACTGATCCTGATCCCACGGTGCTGCTCGTCGTCATCTTTGTGGTGGGCTGTGTGCTGACAAACTTCATGTCCAACACTGCAACCACTGCCTTGATGGTCCCCATTGCGACGTCTCTGGCCCAGAACCTGGGTGCCGATCCCCGCTCCATGGTCATTGCAACTGTCATCGCCTGTTCCTGTGCCTACGCGACCCCCATTGGCATGCCTGCCAACACCATGGTGGTAGGCCTGGGCGGCTACAAGTTCCGGGATTATGTGAAAGCCGGACTGCCTCTGATCGCTGTGTCTTTTGTCATCTGCGTAGTGCTGCTCCCCATTCTGTTCCCGTTCTATAATTAAATGAAATCAGGAGGATTATTTATGACTCACCAGGAAAATGTAAAAAAGCTTACCGATATGGTTGCGGATTTTGTTGGCTTCATTGGCAAGAAGCTGCCGGATGACGTAGTAGCCAAGTTGGAAGAACTGGCCCGTCAGGAAACCGAAGCACTGCCCAAAGTGCTCTACGAGACCATGACTAAAAACCAGGATCTGGCCGTTAAGCTGGATCGTCCCAGCTGCCAGGATACTGGCGTTATCCAGTTCTGGCTGAAATGCGGCACCGATTTCCCTTACATCAATGAGCTGGAGGCCCTTCTCAAGGAGGCCGTGGTACAGGCTACCTTTGCTACCCCTCTGCGCCACAACTCCGTGGAGACCTTTGATGAGTATAACACCAAGAAAAATGTGGGCAAGGGTACTCCTACGGTGTTCTGGGATATCGTACCCAACTCGGACCAATGCGAAATTTATGCCTACATGGCTGGCGGCGGCTGTACTCTTCCCGGAAAGGCCATGGTGCTGATGCCCGGCGCTGGATATGAAGGTGTCACTGATTTCGTCCTGGATCAGATGACTACCTACGGCCTCAATGCTTGCCCTCCGCTGCTGGTGGGTGTTGGTGTGGCCACCTCTGTGGAAACTGCCGCACTGCTGTCCAAAAAGGCTCTCATGCGGCCCATTAGTTCCCACAATGAAAATGAAAATGCTGCTAAGATGGAGAAACTTCTGGAGGACGGCATCAATGCCATCGGCCTTGGCCCCCAGGGCATGGGCGGTAAGACCTCTGTGCTGGGTGTGAACATCGAAAACACCGCCCGCCATCCGTCCACTATCGGCGTGGCTGTCAATGTGGGGTGCTGGTCTCACCGCCGGGGCCACATCATCGTGGATAAGGACCTGAACGTCCACTGCGATACCCATTCCACCTGGAATTACAAGGGCTAAGGAGGAAAGTACCATGATTGAAATCAGAGATAACAAGAAGGTTCTCGTCACCCCCATCACTCGGGAAGACCTGGAAAACATCCATGTCGGTGATATTATCTGGCTGGACGGCGATCTGATGACCTGCCGGGATGTGGCCCACCGCCGTCTTATTGAGTACGGTCGGGAGCTGCCTTATGACATCCTCAACAAGGCCATTTTCCACGCTGGCCCCATTGTCCGTAAAATTGAGGGCACTGAAGATGACTACGAAATGGTCTCCATTGGCCCTACTACCTCTATGCGCATGGAAAAGTTTGAATATGAGTTCGTAAAGCACACCGGTGTTCGGGTCATTGTAGGCAAGGGCGGCATGGGCCCCAATACAGAGCGGGCTTGCAAGGAGTTCGGTGCCATCCACTGCGTTTTCCCCGCGGGCTGCGCTGTGGTAGCCGCCACCGAGGTGCTGAAGATCCAGGAGCATCATTGGGACGAGCTGGGAATGCCCGAGACCCTGTGGTGCAGCAAAGTCCGGGAGTTTGGTCCCCTGATCGTCTCCATCGACACCGAAGGACGGAACCTCTTCGAGGAACAGAAGGTTATCTACAACCAGAGGAAAGAAGCCGCTAAGCAAAGCATTTATCCCCAGGTAAAGTTTATCAAGTAACAAAAACCCCGATTGGAACCTTTCTTCCGATCGGGGTTTTTGGAATATAAGATGAATGGCGTGGAGTTGTTTCCGGTTCGCAAATGCGCTCTATGGCTTCTGTTTTACGAATACGGTCATACGCTTGAAATTTTATTCAGATTGCGTCAGCTGGGCCTCCTCGGCGATTTGCCGTTGAGGTTTTCCTTGCCTGTGTCGCTCTGCTATACGTTGATCGATAAGGGGAGTACAGTTTTCAGACATTGAAGGAATCACCATTCAATGGAACGCTGTCTACATAGCAGCTATCAGGACAGAGATCGACTTTATTATTCCACACTACATTGCTATTGATTGTGGGGTCGATATCCCATGATACGCAATTGTTTTCATCAAGATATACTCGGCGAAATTTTTCCAATATGCGGAACGGGGCGAATACGGTGCTTGGCTGCAGCAGCGGAGCAACATCATAAATTCATTTTTCCCCATTATCAAATGTTAAGGTCAAGGTATAATCGTCGTTCGGGCTAACACTTGTGATACGTCTACGACCAAAAGCAAAGTACACCGCCATTTTCTGATCATATCCTCTGGAAAGATAATAGTCAGCGCTTCTTCCGCAGGGCATCTATTTCGGGCGTTGAAATGATACCTCTGCTCGAAACCTTGTGGGTTGCGCGATATTCTTTGATAAGGGCCTCCGTTCGCAGGAAGCATTCGTGCGAAAGTGCTTTCAATTCTTCATCGGTCAAGTCAGAATAGTTCATTTTTTATCTGGAATCAAAGCAGTTTGTGCGCTTCAGAACACAAACTGGGTCAAAAACTGGGCCGGAGTACAAGAAAAGGCGTTGATTCTGAACGAACCAACGCCAAAAATAGATGGAGCGGGTAATGGGAATCGAACAAACTTCCGTCTTTTTTTGACATGAAATTGCCGAAATCTTTCTTGAAAAATCACTTTATGTGCGTCATTTTCTATGTGGTCAATGCAATGCTGTACCATTCCTGCAACCCAAAAGTGTTGTAAAAAGTGTTGTACAAAAAGCATGGAGAAATAGAAGATGCTCATTCACCGGAAATCAGCTTTGCGAAGATTTCGTTCACGGATTTTGCCGTATTTTCTGCGTCACCTGTTAAGGCGTGGGAATACTGTCCGAAGGTGTCCATGTCCTGACTATGCCCCACCAGCTCTTTGATTTCCCCGGCGGGAAGGGTCTTTACAGCGCTCACGAAGGTGTGCCGCAGTTCATACAGGGAAATACGGTCTATTTCGTTGGAAGTACAGTACACTTGCCAGCGTTTCCAGTAATACAGTTCGCTGCTGATACAGAAAACGCTTTCCCTGCTGCCTGTAACCGTCCTTTGCTGCTCCAACACGTTGCGAGCCATACCGGACAGGACAAACGAGCGCACGGCGTTTTCATTCTTGCCCCGTGTTTCTTCTCCATGGACGTTGATAGAACGGCGTATGTTGACCGTGTTCCCTTTGATATCATCCCAGCGCAAGCCCAGCAGTTCGCCCGGGCGCAGCCCTGTGAGGACTTGAAAGCGGTATGCGTGGATAAAATCATCATGAACCCGCTTGCCCCTGTAAAGCGTTGTGTCCACGCTGAACAACTTTGCAAGGTCTGATGGCTGTAATACCTTTTTGCCTTTCAGACGTGCCCCGGCGGGTATCTGGATATCCTCGGGAAGATAGGTTGACAGCTTTGCTTTGCGGCAATACTTGCAAAAGGCGTTCAGATCGCCCAGAAGGGATTGCAAGGTTTTTCGGCTTAACCCGGCGGCGTAGGCTTTGTTTATCACGGTTTGCAGATCATCGTCATTCAGGGCGTTGACCCTCTTTTTGCCGATAATGGGCAGAACATGGGTGCGCCAGCGGCTTTCTTTGGGTCTGTAATTGCTGCTGGACGTGGTGAGCTGCACTGTTTCCAGCCATTTCTTGCCCACGTCCTCGACACGCCCAGACTTGACGGAAATGCCTTCGTCTAACCACTGGTCAGCTTTTTTGTTGGCTTCACGCTGTCCTGTACGTCCCGGAGTGCTGGAATAAAAGAACTTGCGCACATTATCCTTTTGTACGGCAATATACCAACGTTCCCGCTTTGCATCCCATACGGCGGTATTGGTGCGTTTACTCATCTTTCATATACGCCAAAGCGGCGTCAAACAGGGCAAGGTGTCTTGTTTCGATACGCTCAAAAATCAGTTTTGCGGTTGCTTCATCGTAAACGTGAGAGGTCAAATTCCGATCGTTGAGCAGGTCAATCCATGCCTGCTGATCTTGAATCATGCCAAAGGCGAACGCTTGTTTAATGACTGCTTTCGGGCTATTGATATCTGTATAGCCCTGATCTAACAGATATTCCCGCATGGTTTTCCATGCAAGCTCTGTGCAGAACTCGAACCGCTGGATCGTGCCATCCCGCACGGAGTCCAGCGGGTTCTTGCTGTAATCGTCCAGCGCTTCCCGAAGGCGGGCAACAGCGGCGGTAAAGTAGTTATATTTTTCATGCAGCTTATCCATCAGTTCAACACCGTCTTTCTGTATATTTGCTAAAAATGCCGGGTTCATCCCGTCCGTGATATGCACGATATCAAATTTTAACAGGGTGGGCAGCTCCTCACAGTCCAGCCAAAAGCCTGCCCGGTTGCCCTCTGGCATCCCGTATACGGCTATGTCGATATCGCTGTTATAACGGTTATCCCCTCTTGCACGGGATCCGTACAGCACAAGCCGCTTTGCGCCATGCTTGCGGGCAAGTGCTGCGAGTTGTTTATAAAGTTCTTCCATGGTTTAACCTCTCGCAGCTGAATTTTCAGCCGCCAAATCGGCAGTTGTCCAACAAATGGACAACGGTAAGGCTCATCAAAATCGAGGATACCCTCACACGCTCACAGCGGCTTAAACGCCCCTGTGGGCGCTTTTATTTTTGGGTGGGGTCAGTGT
>CAYXQN010000080.1:0-7930 GCA_964466825.1 uncultured Faecalibacterium sp.
GCCCGCCCTTGTAGGTCTTGCCCTCGTGGGTAAAGGTGCCGCCGGTCAGCTTGCCGGTCCAGGGGAACAAAATGGGCGCATGGCGTGCCCAGACCGTCGGGTCTGCCTGCCAAAGCATCTCCTCGCCCTGTGCATTTTTCAGGCTTACAGCCTCTGCACCATGGGTATCCACGGTCAAGGTCAGAAATTCGTTATGAATGGTTGCCTGCATATAGATACGCTCCTTTTTTATACAGTATTTTGCTATCTTCAGTATACACGCTCTGCAGGCAAAAGAAAAGCCCCTTTCCCACGCTTTGAGCATACAGCCTGCACTTTATGCAACAAAAAGGCGAACCTCAGTAAGGTTCGCCTTTTTGGGGGTTATGCCGCTATTTTGCATGGATAGCGCACGTTAATGGCGGTTCGGCTTTTTGGGCTGCACATTGACGGCCACCAGTGCCGCCAAAGCCAGCACTGCCACTACCAGCCAAAAACCAGAATCGTCACCGGTACGGGGCCTTGCGTGGGTCCCCTGCGCAGGCACCTGCGAGGCTGCCGGAGTATCCGGAGCCTGCGGCATTTCCGTATCAGCGTTATCCTCTGCCGGGGCGGCAGGGCTTTCAGCTCCGGCCTGATCTGCAGGAGCCTGAGAACCGGCCGGGTCTGTGGGAGCATCCGGCTCAGTTGCCGTCCCCGGCTCCATGGGAGCAATGGAGGTATCGTAGCACTCGGCCACAAAGGTCCAGTCCACCTCGCCAAGGGCATCGGCATAGGTATTATCCAGTTCAATGGGCACTTCCAGCTCCACCTTCAGAGTGAGCTTTTGCCCGGCCGAAAGCTCGGCCAGATAAAAATCCTGCGCCGCATCGTCCATGGTAGTGGGCAGGCCCCAGTACAGCAGCTCCTCGTCGGCGTAGACACGCACGCTCAGCTGCGAGAGGAACACTTCCATCAGGCCCGCATCTTCCAGCGGACGGTTCCCGGCAGCCTCCTTGTTGTAGGTCGGCTTGTTATCCTTGTTATCGTGGGGCACCGCACGCAGATAGACCCGGATATGGTCACAGTCGGCGGCGTTGTTTTGCAGGGTGATGACCTGAGTGCGCACATCACCGGGCATCAGGCCCTTAAAGCGTTCAAACAGGTCGGTGGTGGTATACTCACTGTCCGAGCGGACCGAAAAGCCCTTTTCCTTGCCCAAAAAGGTGATCACCGGCGGGGCGGCCACGGCGGCCAACCCAAGGCCGGCTGCCAGCACCAACGCCAGCAGAAGGGCTGCTGTGTGCCGCAAAAATCGTTTCATGGCAACACCCTCCTTATCAGCCCAGAGCCGCAGGATATACGCCCCATGCGTCCATCACTGCGTCCACCGGCTCCGACTGCACACACTGAGCCAGTGCAACAACGGTCTGGTCATCGCCAGACACCAGTGCCGAGGCCAGCAGATCCGGCGTAGTCTGGCCGGGAGCAAGCGGCTGGGTGTAATAATAGTATCCCTCATACAGCGCCCAGCCATAGTTCAGGGCCAGGTCCTGCAGGGCGGCGCCGTCATCCAGAGTATAGTCGGTGCCGTTTTCGGCCATCGTCTGGGACACCAGCGCCACACGCACATAAACATACGCCGTGCCGGTGTTGCTGACGGTAATATTATGCTGGATGCTGCCGGTGTCCTGCTGCACCTCAATGGATGCCTGCGCCGGGGTAAACTGATTGGAGACCGGCTGGCTGACCGTGGCGATATACGCCAGCGTACCGCCTGCGGTCACAACCGCCAGCAGTGCCAAAGCGCCCACCACCAGCAGCAGGCGGCGCACAGATCGTTTTTGTTCCATGGCTGCCTCCTTTAATCCTGAGCGGCGGGGGCCGAAGCGTCCAGCCACCGATCGGTGATACGGCTATTGGTAAAATGCACGACATTCTGTTCGTCCGGGGTCTGGCTTGCGGACAGATCCACGGACTGATATCTCCACGACCATTCGGTCTGCTGGGTCACGGTATAGCTGCCCTGCGGCAGACCGTACACGGTCACCTCGGCAGTGCCAAAACGGATATCCTGCCCACGGATGATCACCTGCATCTGGACGTTGCCGCCGCTGATGGTGAACAAAAAGTCCTGATCCACATCTGCGGTATCGGTAATATCCAGCTCGATGGTCAGGTCCATGGTAGGCGCATCAGCCGGTGTGGTATCCGGCTGGACGGGGACGTCCTGCGGGGCAGGCTGGCTGTCGATGTACACCATCTGCTCGGGCAGCAACTCCGCAGCGGCCAGCACACGCTGGTCTGCCGGCAGACTGCACCAGAAGGTATACGCCTGCTCGTTGCTGAGGTTGTAGGGGTGGCAGGGGCAGGTCAGGTCGTGCAGCCAGGTCAGTTCGGTCTGGCCGCAGGTGCACTGGGGCAGTGCAAATGCCGAGACCGGGGTTCCTTCCTCCGGCAGGGCAAACAGCACCAGATCGTTGTCCGGGCAGGCGGCGGTATCGTGGAAGCCGCCGCACAGCTCGCAAAACGGTTCATTTGCCCAGGCAAAGCCGGCTTCTACCGCATAGGCCGTGGCCGATACCGCCACAGCAAAGCACAACGCCAGCGCCAATACACGTTTGAACATCGAACTTCCCTCCTCTTTTTAGCCCAAAGGCCAACCGGCAACGTCACACACGGTGCCGCCCACCGGGATGGGATTGTTAGCCGTTTGCACCGCCTGTGCGGTGACGATGAGCTGGATGCTGCTGTTCTGGTAATCGTTGTCCATCTGGGCGGCAAAGGCCACCTCCTCAAAAAAAGCGGAGGTGCTGCCATCCATGGCAACCGGAGTGTTATAATAGTACCAGCCGTCGGTGCTGGGCAGCCAGTCGGCTGCGGGGGTGTAGGCCACGGCATCCACCACACCGGCAGCTGTGTTCAGCTGCAGCGGCAGGGGCTGGCCAGCGGGGTCTGCAATGGCAACCTCGGCCTTAATGCGTACCCATGCTTCGCCTGCGGCCGTGTTTTTGACCGTAACGATCTTGGATACGCTGGTGGCCGGCATTACGTCGGCAAATCCCTCGGCCGGAAAATCCAGCTGGGTGCCGTATTCATCCTTTGTTTTTTCAACGATCTGGATGCCCACCCGGCCGGTGGTCACCACGTTGTGGGTAGGCTGACGGGCAGTAAAAAAAGCCCAGGTGCTGCCAACGGCCAGCGCCAGCATACACACCACCACAGCCAGGGCAAAGGTGCGTTTTTTGCTCATACAGTGGCTCCTCCTTGTTTAGTATCCCGGCCCGTGGCCGGCAGGCGCTCTATGGGAGCAAGCGCCGGTAAAAAACCATAGGACAATACCCGAAGGTGCGGGCACTTCAGGTACTGTCCTATGGTCTGCCCCTTGCGGGGCAGACCGTGCGGCGTTTTAATCAACAACCGTACTGGCTGTTATTATTTCCACCAGCCCAGGTGGTGTGCTTCCTGCAGAGCAGTAAATGCATCAGTTTCACTTGTAAAGCCGGTAGACTGGATCGCATCAGCGTAAACAGAGATCTTCAGACCATCAAACATTGCCATCTGGTCGATCTTGCCGTTGCCAACACCACGATTGTTGTCAAAATCAGCGGGAACAGTCAGACCATCAAACAGTTTAGCAGTTGCATTCTCTGCAAGCTTCATGTAGAACACATAGACACGCTCATTGTTCTCAACAGCATCATCGTAGTAGCTGCACTCACCCTCATGCAGATTGTATGCACGCTCCGCAGCATTAGGCATGTCCTTAATCGTTCTTTCAGCCTCACTCAGGAATTTATTGTGATGATCAAAACGGACCTGACCATTCGAAGCTTTCTGGATATTATCGATGTCATAGAGAGTAACATTATCACCGATAGACTCGCGCTTTTCAACCTCGTTCATCCACAGGCGGATACTATCAGGCTCGTTTTCATATTTGGTATAGCTGAGGTCCCAGCCCTTGAACACTGCATCATAAACGGCCTGGACCTTGGCATCCTTGTCCTCGCCAGTAAAGACCTTCTCATAAACTTCATCAATAGCATTGTTGATTTCAGAAACGTTGTTCATGACAACAGCAACACGAACGTATGCTTCCTCGGTGCTATCATTGGTAACGATGACTTCCTTGTCCAGAGACTGGGTCGGCATCACACCGTTAAAGGTCAGGCCATTGTTCTCACCGTCAATGGTAGTGCCATTCTCCTCCAGTTTAATGCTGACATTGCCGATGGTGAAGCTGTTGACAGCCTTCTTGCTATCGGTCATGTAGGCCAGCGTGGTGCTGCCAATAGCGGTAACTGCCAGAGCTGCTACCAGGCACAGGGAAACGATTTTCTTTTTCATTTTCATGATTTGTTGCTTCCTTTCTTTTTTTGCTTGCATTTTTTGAATAGCGGCAAACGTCGCTATTGAACCAGGATGTACATTGCCCCGTTCAGCCCGCAAGAGCTTTGCCGGAGCTGCGCCTTGTGCAGGTGTGCACTGCCAAACCCCAAAAGGCCTGTGCTTCTGCCAACCGCCTCCGCATGGCGCGGTGGGTACGCTTTTCATGATTCCTTTCTTAATATTTGTAAAAACGGCTCACACCGTTGATACAGCAATGTTCCGCTTTACTCCGTAAAGCTCTGGGGCAGGCAGGCCCATGCGGCATCCACATCCGCAAGGTTTGCCAGCTGCACGGCCGCCGCCGTAACGGTAATGCCGGGCTTAGCCATTTGCAGATCTGCCAGCATCTGCTTGGTCACTTCCGGGTTGAACAGCAGGCAGCCATTTTCAGTCTGCAGGGTATCGCCGCCGGTCAGCACCGGATAGGTTGCGCCCTCTGCTGCGGTATCGGCCTCCACCACACGGTAATAGTAATAGGTCGAAGCTTCCCCGGTGACACTGCGGCTGCCAGAAACCAGCCAGTCCTCGTAGGGGGTCCAGCCGTCCAGCCCGGTACGCACCGACCACTGGATCACAGGGTCCAGCAGGCCGTCGCAGCGGTTGTTCTGCTCGGTCACCTTTACAAACAGGTAGCAGGCCTCACTGCCCGGCTCCACGGTCACGCTCAGATCCCGGGCGATGGTATCGCCGGGCACCAGCAGACCGGGATGGACCGACAGATCCTCCAGCATCGAGGCTTCTGCGTCCGGGTCATTGAGAGTGATGTTGATATCACCTGCGGTAAAATCCAGTTGTGCGGCATCGGTCTGCTCCACCAGCCATGCCATGCTGCCGCCGACCACACTGCCTGCCAACGCCAGCGATGCCAGCGCCATTGCAGCAAGCTTTTTGGATCTGAGCCTGCAGGGCAGGTGCTGTGCGTGTTTTGCTTTGCTCATGCAGAACGATCTCCTTTCATCACCAATATCAGGATGCTGTGTGCCGGGCCAGCCCGCACACAACAGGATGTCTTTATAATAAGGTAAGCGGGTCAGCCTTCTGCCTGCACGGTCCAGTTGCCTGCTGCCCAGATCTGCTGGGGAGCGGCATCCTCAAAGCCAAGTGCCTGCACCGAGTATGCGGTCACCTTCAGGCTGGCAGTCACCTTGCCGTTTTCGTCCAGCAAAGCATCCAGTGCCTCATTGGTGGCCTTGTTGCCATCCAGCGTAAAACCGGTAAACAGCTGCACGGTAACATCTGCAAAGCCCACACTCACCGGCTGAATGGTATCACTGATGCCGCAGTAGTAGTAGACATCGGCCACACCTTCCAGCGGAAGCCAGCCGTTGGCGGCCAGCTGCTGGGCAATGGACGGAGTCTGCTCGCCCTCTGCTTCCAGATGGGCGATGCCGTCCTGCACACAGGCAAACAGGTAACAGTCCTCGCTGCCCTGCCCTACTGTGATAGAAACATCTTTGCTGTAGCTCTGGCCGGGCACCAGCTTGAAACTGGCGTTTTCCTCTGCCAGCAGACCTGCAGGCTGTTCCATCTCGCCAGCGTTCAGCCGGACCCGGGTCTCACCCACGGTAAAGGTGGTCTGGCTGGATTCCTGATGGGTCAGGTATGCCATTGTGCCAATGGCCGTGCCGATCACCAGCAGGCCGGCGCAGGCTGCAAGAGCCAAAACTTTGGTCATGCGTCTCATGCGGGCAAAACGCTCCTTTCAGCGGTGGGACCCACCGTTTATTCCTGAACATCAGCAGGCTGTTCTGCCTGCTGCTCCTTGGCTTTGGGTTCGTCCTCGTCCTCAAACAGATCCGGCAAAAACGCCAGCAGCAGGATGATGGCTCCTACCGCAATGGCCACATAAGTACCCGGAGGGCTCTGGATGTAGCTGGCCAGATAGCCCAGCAGCGGAATGGTAATCACCGGCATACCGATGATGTTCATATAGTGGACCAGCGTGCCGTCCTCGGTGGAGTTGGCGTCGCCTTTGGTGCGGTAACGCAGCACGGTGGGGTCATCCTCGTCCGGCACAACCCCCACGATGCGGTGGGTAGCCACAGTGTCGGCATCCATCATAAAGGTGATCACATCCCCGCTTTGCAGCTGGGTGTAGTCCTGCACCTGCTTGACGTAGATCAGCGAGCCAACGTGATAGGCCGGTTCCATACTACCGGACAACACGGTGTACACCCGCAGCCCCGCCACTCTGGCGCCTACCAGCAGCACCGCCAGCGCAACCGCTGCGCATACCACCAGAGTCGTAAAGATATCCCAAACTTTTTTGAGTTTTTTCATGCTGTAATGCTCGTTCCTTTGCTGATATTTCCCAGCAGGCCGTACCCAATCGCGGCCGATGCCTGAGCCGGGCTCCCTCTCTCTTTTCGCTAAAACATAATTCACATTATGTCACTTTTTGAAAGGTTCTTTGAAATTTCGCACCATTCTGTGGCAACAGTGTAACACATCTGCACTTGAAAATCAAGGTGTTCTTCAAAAAACTGGTAAAAGTTTCTTCACGTTATTTTCAAAATTTTCAAAAAAGACGTTGATTCGTTCTTGTGTGTAAAAAATGAGCACAAAGACAGCACGCTGGTTGGTGCGCTGTGAAAAAGTATTACTTTTTTCACAAAAAACGCTTTCGTGACGTTTGTCGGCCAGCCGGCCCAAAAACATAATGTGAATTATGTCACTTTTGCTATAATACAAGGCCAAGGCGCTCAATGCGGCGGCGGTGCTCCGCCCCGGTGGACATGATATAGATGCGTGTGGTGTCGATGCTGCTGTGGCCCAGGATATCCGCCAGTTTGGCCAGGTCTTTTTCCAGCCCATAAAAAGTACGGGCAAACAGCTTGCGCAGGTTATGGGGGAACACCTTGCTCTGCGCTACGCCTGCCGCCTGGCACAGCCGCTTCATCTGCAGCCAGATGGCACAGCGGCTCAGCGGTTTGCCGTTTCTGGCCCGAAAGATCACCCCGCGCACAATCCCCTGCCGCTTTGCAAAGGCCATCAGCTGCACCCGCAGCTTGCCGGGGATAAACACCGTGCGCACCTTGCCCTTGCTGCGGATCTGCACCTGACCGGCTGCAGCGCTTTCGGCTGTAAAGTGCCGCAACTCCGACACCCGGATCCCGGTAGCACAGATGGTCTGCATGACCAGCTGCAGCTGCGGGCTGTGCCGGGCCGCCTGCAGCAAGCGTTGGTACTCGGCCTTGGTCAGTTCCTTTTCGGCTGCACAAAAGGTCTGCTTTTGCTGCCGCAGGGTACGCACCCGGCAGTTCTGCCAGCCCAAAAAAGCCAGCAGACTGTTCAGGCTGGCCAGCATACTGTTGATCGATCGCACCGCATACCCCTGCTGGATCAGGTGGTTTTTGTAGGCCATCACCCGGTCTTTGTCCACCGGGTCTGCCCCGGCAAAGGCGGCAAAGGCCCTCACATCCCGCAAATACTTTTCAATGGTGGCGGGGCTTTTTTCTTCAGCGGTCAGGTAGGCCGCAAAGGCCTGCACCTGCTGGGCGGTCAAGATGCGCTGTTCCATGCGTGTTACCTCCTGTATGCAATACAAAATAAAAAAGCCAGAGGTTACCCTCTGGCTTTT
>CAYXQN010000081.1:0-1231 GCA_964466825.1 uncultured Faecalibacterium sp.
GCTGCAAATGCAGGGATTGCCATTGCCAGAACCATAACCATGGCCAGCAGCAGGCTTGCAAATCTCTTAGTGTGCTTCATAATGTATTCCTCTCTCTTTTGTAAAAGTATGGGGTAACTGGGGTTCCGCATCAGGAGTTTTCAGCCTCCTTTTTGCGTTTTTTGCTATTATAGAGCCCAAATGCTGCTGCCGCAATCAGCAACAAGCCTCCGGCTGTATACATAGTCGTGCCCTCGCCGCCGGTATCCGGCAGCTCGTAGCTGGTGTTGTTCAACACCTTGCCAGTCCATGCAACATCATCGCTGTTGCCGCTCTGGCTGGTTTTCACCGTCACAGTGGTCTCATCGTAAGCCACCGTTACCGTGTAGACAAAGCCCGGGTCCACATGGCCCACCGGCACCACCGTTTCCTTCATCGAGTAAACGTGGCCCGAAGGTACATTCTCAAACGTTACAACGCCGTTCTCATCCGAGGTCGCCGTCATCGGTTCGATCGTCACCCGTGTTCCGTCGCCGCGGCAGATCTTGCAGCTGTCCGCATGGGTCAGTGTAAACTCTGCGCCCGCCAGCGTGTCACCGTGGTTGTTCACCTTGGTAAACTCCAGCTCGCCCAGGTGTCCGTGCACCGACGGCACCGGGAAGCTCAGCGTCCTCACCTCAGACAAGGTGAGCTTGCTGTTCTTCGTCTCTACCACACGGTAGCTCAGCGATGCATTGCCGTTGGTCGGGTAGATATCCACTGTCGTACCGGCGTTCTTGTCGTCCTCCACAAAACCTGCGGTCTCGTTCTTCAGGCGTACACGGTACTTCAGGGTATAGGTGTAAGTGGTGGTGGTGCTTCCTCCACTGTTGGTCTTAACGACTGTATAACCAGAGTTCTTCAGGTCCCAACGGATCGACTGCTCCGTA
The DNA here is from genome assembly GCA_964466825.1 of uncultured Faecalibacterium sp. Classification (GTDB taxonomy): domain Bacteria; phylum Bacillota; class Clostridia; order Oscillospirales; family Ruminococcaceae; genus Faecalibacterium. The sequence goes on from CAYXQN010000081.1 coordinate 909, forward strand.
TCAGCAAAGGACGCTGTGTTCTCGCCCTTCTCTGCATGAGAACCGCTCAGCTGGATCTTACCGGTCTGCTTGTTAGCCGTTGCGTTCAGGTTGTTGTTCTTGTCGTACAGGCCAATAAACTCGACCATCTGGACATCAACATTGTTCGCGCCTCTTGTAAAGGGGATGGGGTCCGTTGCCACCCAGTCAGCCTCTGCGCTTGCAGCAAGCGTCTCTTTGATCTTCGCAAAGATCTGGGTATAAGCCTCGTTCAGGCCCTCCAGATTGGTACTGTCAAAATAGTATCCTTCGCCAGAACCAATGCTGTTCTGCAGCCAGGTCTT
>CAYXQN010000081.1:1331-7882 GCA_964466825.1 uncultured Faecalibacterium sp.
GTTTTTCAGGCTGTTTGCTTGGCTTGTACTTGTGCAGCTCTGCAGGTCAAAAATTTTGTAAGCATTCGTGTTGAACGCCACATAGCCCACCTTGCTGATTGCAGAGTTCGCTTCAACAAGCTTATCCAGGAAGTTTTCTGCCGCCGTCATTGCAGCCTCATAGCGTGTCCCTCCGCCAAAGGTGGACTTCATCGTGTTGGAGATATCCATCACGATCACAACAGCCATATCGGTCTGCTCATAGCTCTCTTTGACCGTCTGCGGGGTCTGCACTGTCAGCGTAATGTCAAACACGTTCTCCAGCTCAGTACCGGCGATCGTCTTGCCGATCTTTACGCCGTCGCCCTTGCTGCTTGCCACTTCGCCGCCCTGTGCATCGATCTGCTGTGCCGAGGGCATCGCACTCTGGGTGATGGCACGCATCGAGAACGCCGCCAGCGTCATCAGCGCATCTTCCGGCTCATCCTCTGCGGTGTCCAGGTCAGCGTATTCGCTGTACTCCTCAAAGTAGCCGCTTGCCACCAGAGCCTCCCAGGCCGAAAGGTCTTCAACCATCTCGCCGATCAGGTGGTTTTCCTCATCCGGGTCTGCAAACACATCGGCGATCCGGCTGATCATCTCGGTATAAGCTTCCCGGGTGATCTCGCCGCCCTGATAAGCCGTGCGCAGCCGCGCTTTCAGCTCCTCAGCCAGCTTCTGGTCCTCATCCGTCAGGATGTCAGCCTTTTTCTTCAGCTCCAGCGCCTCGACCTCCTTGGCAAAGGCCGCCTCGTTGGCGTGCACTTCTTCCAGCGTCAGCGCCTGCTTGTTGGGGTCGGTGCAATTCTCGGTGTGGGTGTGCTCCTCCACCACGCAGGTCAGCTTGCCGTTTGCGTCATAGCAGCCCTCGGTGTGGGTGTGTGCTTCCCAGCCGCAGTAGTAAGTGGGTTCCGGCTCCTTGCCGCAGTCATCGTTGTGCTTGTGTTCTTCCTTGCTGCAGCTCAGCACCCAGGTGCCGTAGCAGCGCTCGGTGTGCTCGTGGTCGGGGTCGGTGCTCTCACAGGTCAGTGCATCCTTGTTGGGGTCCGGCACCATCTTGGTGTCAAAGCACTCGTCGGTATGCTCGTGCCATACCCGCTCGATCATGCCGCAGCCCGGGTACACGCCGTCGCCCTGGCTATAGCACCATGCGCTGTGCTCGTGCACCGGTGTCTCGGTGATCTTGCACACCAGCTCCGGCCAGCCCGGCTCCTGATCCACGCCAAAGGAGCTGTCAAAGTCCTCCAGCATATCGTCCGTGGGGCGGGACACTTCCGGTGCCCACTCCATAAAGCCTTCTTCGTCCTCTCGGTCGTCCACCACGACCCAGCCGCCCTGGTCCTGATAGTAGTAGTCGTCGCTCTCGCCCTCAGTCTCAACGGCCACGCCAAAACCAAAGTCCTCGTCCAGACCAAACGCTGCAACACCGTAGTCCTCGCCGTAGATATCCTCCGGCCACCAGGTGCTCTCGTCGCTGGGGTCGTATCCATCCGGATACACGATCACATAGCAGCCGTCATCATGGATGTGGGGCAGCAGCTCATCCATCTCGCACACCAGCTCGCCCGTCTCCGGGTCGTAGCAGTTCACATCGTGCTCATGGAAGAAGTAATCTGCCATCCCGCAGATGCGCTCGTCTTCCAGATCGCCGTTGCGGTAGCACTCCGTGGTATGCTCATGGGGCTTTGCGGTGCAGTTCAGCACCTTCTTCTCCACGGTAGACGCCTTGCGGTAGCAGTTGTCCGTATGCACGTGTTCTTCGATCTGGCAGCCGTTGCCCTTTTCCAGGGTGATGGCCGGCAGGATCAGCGCATACGTCGTGCAGAATACCACGATAGAAGCCAGCACCGTCATCACACGGCGCCATACACGTTTACGCCGGTTGGCGTTTGTATATTTCTCCGCGTTAGGCAGAAATTGGTTTTTCATTTCGCAGTTCCTCCCTTATTTCAATTTACCAAAGCCGCTCAGCGGCCAGATACGGAACACGATCTTGCCTACGATCTGCTCCTCCGACACGCATCCGATCTCGGTATGTCTCGAGTCTACTGAGGTGGCCCGGTGGTCACCCATGCAAAAGTACCGGTTGTCCGGCACCTGATATGGCAGCTCGATGTTGCAGTCGCCCTTTGCCTTTTCGGTCAGATAGGGTTCATCCAGCAGCTCGCCGTCCACATACACATTGCCTTCATCGTCAATGTCCACCCATTGCCCCGGCCCGGCAATGCAGCGTTTCACCAAAATTTTGTTGCCCGTGTAAAAGGCGACCAGTTCGCCCTGTTCCATGCTGCCGGCCTTCACCGACACCACGATGTCACCCTCCACCACAGTGGGTGTCATGGATGCGCCGTAGATCTGCAGCACCGGCATCCAGATGGTTGCCACCAGCACTGCCACGGCGGCCACCACCACCAGCGTATACACCGTGCTTGTCAGCACGCTGCGGTAGCGCGAGTGATACTTCAACCGCCCCACCTCCGCTTCCAGCTGGGCCACGCTGGGCATTTCAAGGTTTTTCTTTTTCATAATGTATCGTCTCCGCCCTGCTGTGCCTTAGCCTGTGCCAGCAGTCTTGCGCATTCTTCTTTGGTCGCCCGCTCGATCTCGGCCTTTTCCTGTCGGGCCTGTGCCAGCAGTGCATCTGCCCGGGCACGGCTCTCAGCCTCCAGCCGCACGCTCATCTGACGGATATTTTCAGTATATTGTTCACACGCCGCCTGAGCTGCCTCAAACACACCGTTGAGCTGCAGCGCCGCCTGTGCAATGGAGCCTGCCTGTTCCACCCGGATCGAGCGGTCCTGCAAAGCATCCTGTGCCTGTGCAAGCTGTGTGCGCAAGGCTTCCAGTTCTTTGCTTTGTTCCAGCAGCAGCTGCATCAGATCTCTGCGGCTCAGCCGCCGTAATTGTTTATCTGTCATTGCGAGCCTCTTTCTTACTGCACGGTCTCTGTATGCAAAAAAGGACAGCGGTTCCATTACCGGCTGCCCTTTTTACTATCGTTGCGCACTTTGGTTCCAATGTGTTCCATTCACTGTTTGCTACTTCGCCACACCCAAAAGCGGCCCCGCTCTCAGCACTCGATAATGTTCTTATGCAGTAAAGTGATTTGTTCCGTTGGATAAGATTTTTCCGCATCTCTTATCGATTTGATTTTACCACTGTTTTCCTCCCAACGCAAGTAAAATTCTTCCCCAAAAACCTGAAATTTCACCTATTTTTTTCCAGCTTTCAGCAAAAAATCAACCTTTTCGCCCACCTTGTCGTTTTGCGTTCACCACTATCACAAATGCGTCACAATAGCGCACATTTTCGCCTTTTTGTTTGTTCGTTTTTGTTGCAGTTCAGCTGGCTTCTTTTCCTGTTTTTTCCTAAAAACACTCCCCCTGCGTTCCTCTCCTCATCGCCCTTCCCTGCTCCTGTCTTGACACCGCATCATACATAGCCCTGTTCACCCTCTGTCACCGCACCGGATGCCATTCCAGCTGCTGCTGTCTGTCCTCTCTCCTTTTATAGCCTGCTCTCATGGCTTCCTCCCGCCGCCCCGTCTCCTTTTCCAGCAGTTTACCATTGTATCCGTCCCATAAAGCGGATTTTTGATCCGATTTACAAAAAAATACCGCCGCCCGGGTCTCCCCGGACAGCGGTATTCTTGTTTTGTTTCAGCTCACAAAAAGCCCCTGCCGATTATTCCGGCAGATCCTCTTCGTTCTCCAGGCTGTGCCAGACGTTCTGCACGTCGTCGTTGTCCTCGAGTGCGTCCAGCAGCTTGCCCATCAGCTTCAGCTGATCGGGGTCGCTCAGGCGGGTGGTGGTCATGGGCACCATTGCCAGATCAGCGCTCAGCAGCTCGTAGCCCTTGCTCTCCAGTGCATTGACCACTGCAGAGTAGTTCTCGGGATCGGTAGTGATCTCTGCTGCATCCTCGCCTGCATCAAAGTCCTCTGCACCAGCGTCCAGAGCATCCATCATAGCCTCGTCAGCGTCCTTGTCCTCCAGAGACAGCACGATCACGCCCTTCTGGCTGAACAAAAAGCTCACACAGCCCATAGCACCCAGGTTGCCGCCGTTCTTGTCAAAATAGTGGCGCAGGTCAGCAGCGGTACGGTTGCGGTTATCGGTCAGGGTCTCGACCATAACTGCAACGCCGCCGGGGCCGTAGCCCTCGTAGGTCATTGCTTCGTACTCAGTCTTGTCGCCGCCCTCAGCCTTCTTGATGATACGCTGGATGTTATCGTTGGGCACGCTCATACGCTTTGCCTTGGAGATCAGATCAGCCAGCTTGCTGTTGGACGCCGGGTTGGGGCCGCCCATACGCACGGCAACGCTGATCTCGCGGCCGATCTTGGTAAAGACCTTTGCACGAGCGCCGTCGGTCTTTTCCTTCTTGCGCTTAATATTGTTCCATTTGCTATGTCCGGACATGGAAAGAGCCTCCTAATTCTATGGTAAGGTTCCGCCTGCGGGCAGACGGCTGTGGTCGCCCGCTTGTGGCAGCACACAAAATCTAACTTTATTAGTTTATCACAATCCCCCGGTGCGTTCAAGCCTTATCGGGGCAGTTTTCGCTCAAAAGCGTGCAAAAACCATGGTTTACAGCAGCCGCAGCGCCTTTGGATAGTGGTTTTTCACCCGTCCGCCAGACACTTTTCCGCCGCCCAGGGGCCAGCCGTCCACCGTTACGCAGCACCAGCCGTCCACCGCCGTGCGGGCCTCGATCTCCCGCCCGGAAAGATATTCCGCACACCGGTCCTCCTGCAAAGTCAGTTCCTCGCAGTTCACACACAGTGCGCCAAAAGCGGTAAACAGATGGTGTTCCGGCACAAAACGCCCTTTTTGGACGCTGCCCACAAACACACCCGCCCGCAAAACGTGCAGGTTCGTCTGGGGGAACGGCACCGGCAGCAGCACACCGCCGCCATGCACCGTAGCCGGCCGCTCTGCCAGCGCCGGGAAATACTGCTGCGCAAACTCGCGCCAGGCCGCAAGGCTCTGCGCCGGGCTGCTCTCGCCCGCTGCCGTCTCTCTGGCCCGCTGGCTGCGCCCCTGCACAGCATCCCTGCAGGCACGGCTGGCCTCTCTGCGTGCCGAACGGGCATCCGGGGTCTTGCCCGGCTTGCCGCCCTTGCCCTTGCCTTTTTTTGCAGGTTCTGCCGCCTGCACCAGCCAGAGCTGCTCCTCCGGAGTCAGTTCTCCCTCCGCAGGCAGGGTGCGGGGTACGCCCGCCTTTACCAATCGGGCCATAAAATGACCCTCGCCGCCCTGACAGGGCCAGATGCGCCGCACCTTGCTCACGTCCAGCGGCAGCCCGCCGGTGCGGTTTGCCTCGCCCTCACTGCCAAAGGTGTAGTCCACATTGCCCAGCACATCAGCCAGCGCAAACTCCGGATGGCGCTGCAAAAAAGCAGCCACCTGCGCCTCATCTTCCTCCGGGGCAAAGGTGCAGGTGGAATACACCAGCTCGCCGCCCGGGGCCAGCACCGCCGCCGCACAGTCCAGGATCTGCTCGCCCAGCTCTGCGCACTGTTTTACCAGCGCTTCGCAGTGCTGCGCCAGAGCTGCCGGCTCCTTACGGAACATTCCCTCGCCGGAGCAGGGCGTATCCACCAGCACCCGGTCAAAAAACTCCGGCAGCGCCTCTGCAATGCGGGCAGGTGTTTCGTTCAGCACCACCGCATTAGCCACGCCCATCCGCTCCAGATTGCTTTTCAGGATCTCAGCACGGGCCGCAACATACTCGTTGCTCACCAGCAGCCCCCTGCCCTGCAGCGCTGCTGCCAGCTGGCTGCTTTTGCCGCCGGGTGCCGCACACAGATCCAATACCCGCATCCCGGGTTTTACCCCCAGCAGAGGAGCGGCCGAAGCGGCCGACGGCTCCTGCGAATAGAACACGCCTGCATGATGGTACGGATGCCGCCCCGGCTTAAAGTCAGGCTGCTCCACCACAAAGGCCGCCTTGCAGAAGGGCGATGCCTTGAGCGGCAGCTCCATCCTGGCCGCAAACTGCTCCGGCTGTGCCCGCAGCGCCGATACGGTCACACCCCTGGCCGCCGTCTGCTGCGGTGCCGCATACAGCTGCTCGTACCGTTCTCCCAGCAAACTGCGCTCCCGGTTTTCAAAATATTCCGTAGGCATATCAAATCCTCCTGATGAATAAAGCCGCCTTGCGGGGCCAAACTATCTGCGTGAGGGCACCCTGTCCTCGCTTACGAACCGAAAGGAGTCATCTACGATGGAAAACCGCAGCAACAACTGTAAGGATCAGTCCTCCACCCGCACTTCCAACCGCGCCGCCACTCAGAGCCAGAACAGCGCCACCAACGAGCATAAGCACCCCAACCAGTACACCAAGGGTGCCGATGACGAAAGCGCCAAAAACTCCAAAAACGCCACAAGCTCCAAGAATTCCATCCGCAACGGCCGCTAAGCGTACCGTCCGGCGCTGAATCCAAAGCGCAGTCATCATCAAAAAGCCCGCCGCCTTCCAGCACTGTTTTCCAGTGCGGAAAGCAGCGGGCTTTCGCATTTGTTATAAG
>CAYXQN010000082.1:0-7837 GCA_964466825.1 uncultured Faecalibacterium sp.
GCTTGACGGCATTGGTTTGAGTGACCGATCATCAAAATCAAGTCTTGGAGGATACGACTATGAACAAACTTCTTACCTGCCGCTATAACATGGACACTAACCGGGTGGAAGCCCGGTTTGCGGATGGCTCTGTCGTTGCCATCGACTGCATCGCCATTGAGGATGCGTACGGCAGCACCTCTGCACAGCGGGCAGAGCTGGACTGGCTGCTGTATAATAAGCCCTTGGAGTATGCACAGCTTGTGCTGAGTGGCGAGATGGAGCGTTATCTCTTGCTTGGATGCGAACACGGCTATTTAGAGGGCTAACGTACTTTCCGTACAGTTGTTCGTAAAAAAAAAATTAAGGATCACTTTGCGAAAGCCATTGCAAACCGGCTACAAATTGAATATAATAGAGATAGGAAAGCGGACGTCATTCCGCTGGTGAGGCTGACACCTAAAATCCGATCTGATGCAGGACGCAAGAGCCTGAGGTTGGCAGGCAACGATAAAACCTGAAAGCGATGCAGGACACAAGGGCCTGAGGTTGGCGGACAACGATAAAATCAGTCGTCAAGGGACATCGGACAGCACTACGGTGTTGTAGGTGTCCCTTTTATTTTGTGAAAGAGTAAAGGAGCGCAGCACCGTATGACAAAGAAAGAAGCATTGAGTATCGTTTTTTCCTGCGCACCTTTGTATAAAGAGAATCTGGTGGATCAGAGCCTGCTGTTTGTGACAACGGACAAGCACAAAGAGGTCCATTGTCTGGAAGTGACCTTTGACACCAGCAACTTTTTGCACATGACCGGGTTCAAGCTGCGGAAACCCGGTATCAATGCACGGCACTTTTTCAACCTGTGTTATGACAAGCGCCTGACGGAATCCGACTTTGACTTTGCAAGCGATGGCACAACAGAACTGAAAATGCGTGTACTGCCCAGCCTGATGAAAAAGAACCTCTCCGCAAAAATGCTGGGTGACTACAACCTGTCGCAGCCTAAACTCTACACGGACAAGCTTGCCGGTTCTCTCAGTGCCTGCATGGGGTTTGTCCGGGATGGCGGCAACGGTCGCTTTGTGCCAAACACCGTGTTGGAGGGCGATATCCGCACCAAGGTAAAACACGCCGACCGCATCATCCTTACATACCGCAAGAAGCGCAGCGAGGCACAATACGCAGAGATCGTCTTTCAAGCCAAAAAGATCGAGTGGGAGAAGATCGTGCTTCCTGAGGAGTACAGCTATCTGCCGTTGCCGCAAACCGCCATTACAGTTTGATACAACAACAGCCCGTCCACTTGTGGAATGACCACGGTGGACGGGCTTGATTTAGATTTAGTAGATTATTCTTCAGGAGAAATCAACGGGTCAATGTACCCCAAATTTGCAAATGCAGAATGGAATAGTACTGCATATAAGTTATCCGTAGTGTATTCTAACCCGATTTTGTCAAAATATTGTCTGTCGATAGTTAAATAATCGTTCTTTGGAATACGATTTCCCGTCATTATCAAATTATCTCCGTATGATTGTTTGTGATTTTCGAGGTACTGTCTGTACCGGAGTTTGTTACTTTCGGAGTCTTCTGTTCCGAGTCCATAAAAGGGCGTGAACTGCTTCAATACAGTCAATTTTTCATATTTATGAGCACAAATAAATGTTTTGGAATAGTTTTCTCCGAATATAAGATAATAAATTTTTTCGAGGAAAGTGTTGAAATAATAAACAAGCGAAGTTATATCGACTTCGGTCATTTTGGGTTTTGCGGTTAGAAGCAGTCTTCCGCGAACGCTCCCATCGGGCATCACTTCCATGAAGTCATGGATTCCCGCACTGGTTGGGACAACGTTTCCATTTTGATCTCTTGCAGTCGCACTTCCCAATCCGAAGACGTAAGAATAACCGACCCTTGTTATATTGAATTCCTGACATTCTTCTCGAAGATATTTTGCTATGGGCTTCATGTCCATTTGATAAAAATCTTTTTGCAGAGTAGTTTCCTCCGAGTTAATAACAGAAATTCCAAAGTCCAGATAAGCAAAAATATTTTTCGGAAAATTTTCATCTGTTTTTATTTCTGGCAGTTCAATCTTGTTTTTGATATAAATAAGATTGTCTGCTCGTTTTTGATATAGCTGGTTTAGCTTTCCAGATTCGTTGATAACAAATGCGCCGGAAGAAACACGTTCGCATATATCACCTTTGTTTGTGATGTATGGCGGCATCGTTCCTGCTTCAATTTTAATAACATAAATCGTTTTGTCGCCTGATGAAAACTCTCGTATATCAAATTCCGGTGTCGGCGTGATACCATGATGAACTGTGACATGAATTCTCTGTTCATCCCATGCTGTACAGCCGACGATACTTTTATCATCACCAACGCCCAACAGTATATATCCACCATATGTATTCGCAAATGCAGAAATCTCTTTTACCAGCTTTGCAGGATCAACTTTGTCCAGCTTGTACTCGAAAAAGAAATTTTCACTGCTATCTGGATCCTGTAGATAACTCTCAATATCTTCAAATTGAAGATCATTCCAAGGCTTATCATTGATATTGACCATTATGTTTCACCTCATTCCATCACTCTAATCGTACTCTCAATAAACGCAATCTCGTCCTCTGTCAGCTCGTACTTCTTGTACAGCTTTTCATCCGTCCAAGTTTCTGTAAAGTCCTGGTCGGGAACAAAGACGAAGTTTGCTCGTGCGATGTGCATGGAAGAATAGGTCAACCGCAGCATAAAGCGTGTGAACTTACACATCAGGTATTGCTTATAGTTTTTGATTTCCTCCTCCGTGTCAAATGCGCCCAGAACCAGATAGGAGAAGGTATTCACTTCTCCCGGAATCACAATCCGGGGTGTCGTGATGGCCTTATAGCCCTTGGACGGGTCAATACCAACCTCACCGTTGCAGGGAACCAGAATGGAGATTGTTGCCTTGTACTTGTCGATCAGCTCTGCATTTTTCTTGACATCGCTTCTCTTAATATAGCCGGTGCCTTGGCTGTGAATAAGGGAAACGCAGCCATCAAAGGGTTCTTTCTCACCACGAGCTGCAGAGGGGAAACCAAAGGCATCAATAGGCTGCACCCGTTCGGTCAGGAAGTGTTCTGAACGGCTCAACACCTTATGGATGATGGACAGTGATTCATTTGACCGAATGAAAATCTCACCAAACTCGTTGAGGTTTCGTTTCATCGTGTGGCGTTCCAGTCCGCTTGCATTGGTGACTTCGCAGACATCTTCTTTGTCGCGATCCCAAAGGAAGTAGCAGACTCCGCCCGCAATATCGACAGTACTGAAACAATCCTTGGAGTTCACAAAGTCCGTCAGCTTTATCAGATGCGGGTCGTTCAGCATCTCATTGCGGAAGTCATTCAGTCCAATACCGCCCGCATACCAACGAGCCGGCATAATCATCGAAATATAACGAGGTTGCATCGACTTTGCCTGATCGACAAACAGGTTGTAGACCGGACGTGCCTGTTTTGCTGCAACATTCGCAGCGCTTCCACCACCTGTATCCTCCTGATACGGCGGGTTGCCAACAATTGCGTCAAACTTCATGGGCTGCCCCTCCTTTCCCCACGTATCGGTGCGCTGCAACTTCTTCGCCAGACGCTGCGGGTCTTTTTCCATCCGTTCCAGCAGGTGCGGAATGTAAGTGGTATTGACCGTCCAATCCTGATAGCCTGCCAGCGTCCGGCGGGTGATGCTCTGCGCCATTTTGGTCTTGCACAGAACAAAGATCTGCTGCTCCACTGTCTCCTGCCAGAGGACCTGCGTCTGCTCCAAGGGCAGCTTGTCCTCGGCGGCGGGCAGTTTCATTGCGTACAGGCTGTACGCCATATAGAGCGGATACAAGCCGGATTTGGAGTTCATCTCCAGAATCCGTGCATCCGGGTCAAGGAAAACATCCTCTGTCACATCGCCCTGATCGACCAGTCGTGGCTCGTCCAGAACCTCCTGTGCGTCAAACTGCTCATCGAGGAAACAGTAACCGCCGACCATATTGCTCAGGTGCAGATTGACCACCCGCCACGGAGTCAGAACGGTTTCCTTGTCAGGATTGCGGAAGTGGCTGAAAATCTCCGCAATGCGCTGTACACGCTTGGTGGGCGGCAGTTCATCCGCCGCTTTTGCCATGCGGCGAATACGGAGTCCAGCGCCAACCACAACGTCCTCATCGTAATACTTGAGCAGCTTGCGGAACAACGCCTTGCTCACGCCTTTTGGCATGAACTCCTGCCACGATTCATCATCCACTAAAGTGATAAAATCCGCCATTTTGATGCTTTCGGTCAGATCGACCTTTGCACCGTAAATCAACAGCGGCAGACGAATCGAGACATTGCGAAGCAGCCGAATGACCTTTTCACGCTCTTTGCGCTGGTCTTTCAGCTTTTTCAGCAGTTCTTCTTCCTCTTTGCTGCGCTCTCGTTTGGGTTTATTGGAGAGCTTCTCCGCTTTTGCGTATTCTTCGTCCGTCAGCCCCTGATTGTTGATGCGGACTTTGGTTTCCTTCTTGGCAGCTTTCTGCTCGCTCAGCTTATCGGACAGCGTATGGAACAGCTCCACATCGTCCTCGTCCATCACGATGCCGGTATCCTGCTTATAAACCGATTCATCATCAAAGCCGCTCTTAATAGCTTTGTCCACGGTCAGCCGCTTGATCTGGCGCATCATCTTCGGCACACTGTACTCGGTCATCTGTGTGCCGTCCACGGCGATCACCGGGCAGAAGTTCAAAAACTCGCCCAGTGCCTTGCGGTTTTCTTCTTCGTTGGTCTTGCCACGCTTGGTAATGCGGTTGACCTCCGAAAGTACATTCAGCGCCCGATCCGGTGCAAAGTCGAAAACATAGCAGCGTTCTTTCTGCTTGCCATCCAGCACACCCGCCGACTGCACCCGGAAGATCGTCTGCATATAGCCGGACGCAGCCGTGCTTGCCGACCCGGTCAGCATCATAACAGCCGTCCATTCCGGCACGGTAACTCCAGTGGTCAGCTTGCCGCAGGAGATCGTAATGGTGTAGCGGTTTTCACGGATGACCTTCTGCACCAGATGCAATGCGTTGTCGTAAGGCATCTCAACGTCACCATCGCCCGCAACATTGGCGATTTTATAGGCTGCAAAGCCGGAATCCTCTTCTTTGAGCAATCGGCTCAATGCGGCAGCCTCTTTCACACCCGGAACCATCCAGAGCGTGTGCCGGAACATCTCACGGTATTCCGGCGTGGAGAAGGGATAGTTGCTGTCTGCATCATCCGAAGAAATCAGATGGAGAAAGCTGCGCACATCGGCTTCGTGGACAAAATCCCCCACCTGTGCGCCGGACGGCAGCGGGCGGAAATCCTTTGCCGGATCGCCCGTCCAGACACGGAAAAACTCCGTAAAATTGAACGCCATTTCCGTTGTGGCATAACGGTAGGAGGTGGGCAGGCTCTTGCCCAGATCAAAGGTCAGGATACGCATCTCCGGCAGGTCGGCGTAGGGGTTATGATCGCCGGGGTGCAATGTGTCCCACTCCCGCTTGCGCCGTTGCTCCATAACATAGTCCCACGTGTAGACGTTATCCTGGTACTCCTGCATCAGGTTGTACGGCGTGCCCGAAAGCTGCAATACCTTCGGCGCTTTGCCGTTCTTTTCCGCTTCCAGAAGTGCCTGCACCTTCTGACCACGATCCGTCTGTGTTCCTTCATGGGCTTCATCGTAGATCACGAGATCCCAGTCCATATCAAACACGGCGTTGTTTTTGTCAAATTTGCCGTCCGCACGTTTGGAGCCACGCAGATCCTGCATGGATGCAAAATAGACAAATGCCTTGCTGGACTGTTTGTAAGCCATCAGGCTGGCATCGTTCTTGGCATCCATTGCGGCATCGTACACCGAGGAATCCGTATCAAAGCGGTCTTTTGTCAAAAACGCCCGGTCATCGCCCTCGCCAAAAATCAAATCAAAATCTTTTCGCCAGCCGTCCTCGACCACCGGCCGATGGGTCACAACGATGACTCTCTTATAACCCGCCTTTTTGACGAGCGAATATGCTGTGACCGTTTTGCCAAACCGCATCTTGCAGTTCCAGAGCATGGAGTTCTGTTTGCGGAAAACGGAAAGCGTCCGGTTGACGCAATCCACCTGTTCATCTCGCAGGGTGATCGCCTTCTTTTTCGGCTCAACCGGAACAGCCAGCGGAAGAAAGCTGGTTTGTCCTTCGCTCTTTTCCGCAGCAGTCAGTGCTATGCGCCCTTCCTTGACCGCCTGAATTGCCCGGATCGCGATGGGCAGAGTGACTTGGAACCATTCACTCTTACGGTCAGAAAACCAGAAATTTTTAGAAGTATAGCCTGAACGATACAAAACCTCATGAACACGCTTGTCCCGGAACAACGTGGTTTCCACTTCTCCGTCCGAAAAGGTTATGACTCTCCGGGCAAGTTCTGTATATTGTAGGTCATAGGTAATCATAGCGGTTTTGGTGTAATCATCAATCCGCTCGCGTGCAGCCTGATTCAATTCATCACAGTTTGGCGGGAGCTGCCTATAGCTCTTCGTGCTGTCGAACGTAGTATCACCGATTTTCAGATACCCTTCATGGTCTTTGTCATGAATGGCAAAGACATAAATCAGCCGATACGACATTGTAGGTTCATATGCTGCCATTTGATTTTCCTCCCCTCACCATTGAAAGGAACGTCATTGTTTGATGGGAACGCCAATCTTTTATGATACAATAGGTGCCATTATGTGCCCGGATGTTGCCGCTTTTGCAACCGGGGCAGGCGTCGATTTGCTCTTCGGTGCCAAACATACTGAAAATCTCGATTCGGGTTTCCTTGCAGCTTCCCGGCACGACATACTTCGTACCGTCCATCTGCCAGAGATTCCATGCAATGATATTGGCAATTACCTTCATCTGCCGCAGACAGGGCAGTTTTCCGAATCGCTCACGGTAAACTTCAATAAAAGTCGCAAATAGGTTTTTCCGTGCCAGAAGTAAGCTGTCGCCCTGATACTCAAAGCCATACACGCTCTGGAATGCCCGCTTCGCCCAGGTAAACCATTCTTCCTCCGTGCTGGTGTTCTCGCCCACGACACGCAATTTGCGGTCGAGCAAACCAATCCTCTGGGGAATCGGGATGGATTCACCGGTCACGGTATCATAGCGGCTCACAAGATAGGGTGCCTCGCCGCAGGAAATCTCCAACCGTTGCGCATCCACATATTTCTGCCATGTGTGCTGGCGGTCATCCGGGAAGGCGATTTTTTTGGCGATAGTTTCCCACTCCGTGTCCTTCGGGATGTTGAAAACATCTTTCCGTCCAAACCACTGTTCATCCACCAGATTGTTCTGTGCGTTGCAGATCCAGCTTGGCGTAAACACTTCCGCCTTGTCACGAGTGCGGTTCGTCTGATGCTCCAACGCCTTTTCTACACGGGGCTGAATCAACGTGCCCTGCTCGTCTGTGATAAGCTCCGGGCAAATCTCTTTGCTGAAGCAATATGCCTCGCCTAATCCTTCGTAATCGTCCGTTGCCCAGATGATATTTTTCTTGGTGGTCTTGTCCTGAAGCAGAATTTCAAGGAGGGTGTGTTCGCTTTCAAGAAGTTCCTGCTCCAGCAGGTCAATGCCTGCAACACTGAACATTTTCCACCCTCCTCTCAAATTGATCTGATGCTATTATAATAGCACAGCTTTTAGAAATTGTGAATGTTTTACCACTAACCGTCCCTTACTGGACACCCCTTATCCCAGTGTCCAGCCGGGAAGATTCCAAAGAGCGACGGAACGCTCTTTGGCACACGACTTTGCTTGCAAAGTCTAGTGTGTTACACCTTGGTT
>CAYXQN010000083.1:0-7556 GCA_964466825.1 uncultured Faecalibacterium sp.
AGACAGAGGCCTCTCACGCCTTTAACATCGGTTCGATTCCGGTACGGGTCACCATATGTACCTTTAGCTCAGTTGGTAGAGCAACTGACTCTTAATCAGTGGGCCCAGGGTTCGAGTCCCTGAAGGTGCATCTCAAAAAAGCAAGTACACATTTGTGTACTTGCTTTTTCTTTTTGTATGATCATGATTTGGTTCAAATATCCAAAACTGTTTGCCGTAATTCGTCGAATGATACAGTTACTGTTTCGGACTGGCAGGAGTATAATAAAACAAACGCAGCACTGTACCAAAGCAGAAAACAGCTCTGGACGCTGACTGCAAGATCGAACAGAAAGGAAATTTGTCGATGTATCAACGGAAAAAGTCCACCCATATCTGGCGCAGAGTTTCTATGGGGGCGGCATCGGTTTTATTGGCAGTGGCTGTTGCAGGCACAGCGGCCCTTTCAGTGCTGTCCGATAGTGTGGATGCATTTGTCAGTACACCGGAAGCGCTCATCTCAGAGGACCAAAAACAGAAAACCCTTGCACAGGCATCAGAGCTTGCCCGTCAGACGCAGGCTGAAGCTACGGTGCTGCTGCAAAATAGGGAGGAGACGCTCCCGCTTTCGTCTGATATTACCAAAGTCAATGTGTTTGGCTGGGCCTCTACTGCATGGTTGAATGGAGGTTCTGGTTCCGGTCAGGTCACTGTTGTGGAGACAGACTTTTTGAAGGCACTGGAGGATTACGGGATCCAGTATAATCAGGAACTTACTGCAATGTATTGCGACTTTCAGAGCGGAAGAGAATATACAGGGACGTTGTTCAGCTATCCGGAGCAGTCGGGGCGACTGTACGAACCGGATATCAACGACCTTGCTTACTATACACCGGAGTTGCTGCAAAATGCGAAGGATTATGCAGATACAGCGATCGTGGTGATCGGCCGGTTGGCGGGCGAAAGCAATGATGCGACCCGTCAGCAGTATAAGCGCACCCAAAAGGGCGGCGATATCATTCTGGATGAGACCAGAAGCATGCTGGAATTTTCCACGGAAGAAGAAGCATTGTTGAATTATGTGGGGAAAACCTATAAAAATGTCATCGTTCTGATCAACTCTACCAATATCATGGAGCTTGGTCCCATCGAGAGCATTGAGGGTGTGGACGCTTGCCTGATGGTGGGAGCCACGGGCACAAATGGTGCCGCTGCGCTGCCTGCGATCCTGTGGGGAGAGGAAACACCCAGCGGGCGTACAGCAGATACCTGGGCCTATCAGATGGAAACTGCCGCCAGCTATGCGAATTCCGGATTGGAAGGCGTAGGTGCTTATGCGGCGGCAGACGGTTTGTATCCCATGGACGGCACGACAAATGGAAACCTGGGAGTAAGCGGTATTGGCTATGACCGGGTGGCCTATGTGGATTATGCAGAGGGGATCTATGTCGGATACAAATGGTACGAGACCGCCGATGCGGAAGGCTACTGGGATGAGGTGGCCAATGAGTACGGAACAGGTTATCAGGGAGTGGTACAGTATCCCTTTGGTTACGGCTTGAGCTATACCAGCTTTGCGTGGGAGATCGTGAATAGCCCGGATGGCACGGCTCTGGAACCGGATGGTTCGGTGAGCGTGACCGTGAAGGTGACCAACACCGGAAACCATGCCGGAAAAGAGGTGGTACAGCTCTATTATACAGCTCCCTATATCAGCGGTGAGATCGAGAAGTCCAGTGTAGAACTGGCTGATTTTGCAAAGACTGATCTGTTGCAGCCCGGTGAGAGCCAAATGCTGACCCTGACCGTGCAGGTGGAGGATATGGCCAGCTACGATTGCTATGATGCAAATCACAATGGGTTTGCAGGGTATGAGCTGGATGCGGGAGAATATATCTTCACCCTGCGCCACGATGCGCATACAGTGGCGGAGGAGGCAGTTATTTGCTGTCTGCTTGAACAACCAGTCCAATATCCTTCTGATCGCAAGACGGGCGAAGAAGTCAGCAACAAGTTTACGGGAGCAGATGCTATGGATGGTGTCAGCCTGGATGGCAGCGATTCGGGGCAGAACATTAACTACCTGACCCGTGCAGATTTCAGAGGGAGCTTCCCGGCAGAAAATAAAAAGAGCCGGACAATGGCAGAAAATGTACGGGAGCTCAATCTGTATACGGCAGAGATGGCACAGGACTTTATAGACCCAACAGCACTGCCGATCACGACCGGAGCCAAAAACGGACTACAGATCGAGGCTGATGGTCAGACGACAGAGCTGGGGTATCAGCTAGGGGCGGATTATAATGACCCCCGCTGGGAAGATCTTCTGGACCAGCTGACCGTGGCAGAGATGGAAACGATGTACATCAACGGCTATGGCAATACCACGGCAATGAAAAGCATTGGAAAACAGCAGGGTGTGGATACAGATGGCCCGGCACAGGTGGGCAGCTGGGGACGCAATGCAAAAGAAGCCGTAGGCTTCCCCAATGCGGCAACGGTCGCACAGAGCTGGAATACAGAGCTTGTCCGCGAAATCGGTCACTCGCAGGGACAGCAGGCACTGCAGAATGGCTACAGCGGGCTGTACGCTCCGGCAGTCAATATGCACCGCAGTCCCTTCAATGGCCGGAACTATGAGTACTATTCGGAAGATAGTTTTCTTTCTGGAGAGATGTGCGGCAACATGGTTCAGGGCATCCAGGAGATGGGTGTATATGTCTATGTAAAACATTTTATCTGCAACGACGGTGAGGCGGGTATTTACCGGGACTCGGTTTATACCTGGATGTCGGAGCAAACGCTGCGGGAAGTCTACCTGAAGCCGTTCCGGATGCTGGTGGAGCAGTATGACGTTACCGGTCTGATGAGCAGTTACAACCGCATTGGTGCAGTATGGACGGGCGGAAGCAAAGCGCTTCTGACCGGGATCCTCCGTCAGGAATGGGGTTTTCACGGTGCAGTCATCACGGACTATGCGGACCATCATCAATTTATGAACGGAGATCAGCCGCTGCGCACAGGAGGCAGCCTTTGGATGGCGGGCTTTGGCGGCGGCAAGCTGCAGTACGAGACGAACTCCAACAGTTATCTGCAGGCATTGCGTCAGGCGGCCAAGCAGAACCTGTATATGTATCTGCACGTCCGGGTGATCAACCGGGACTACAGTCAGCAGCAGGGGGACAGCTCGGTGCTGCGCCCGGTAGTCCGTCAGAACAACTTTGGCTGGCGTTATCTTTTGGCGGCCATTGATGCGGCCGCAGTGGTGTTTTTTGCACTGGCTCTGCGTGCATTGCTGGCAGAGCGCCGGCAAAACACCTGGCGCAGATACCGCTGGAGCAGCCGCAAGCGCTATCATTAAAAAAACACAGGCCTGCAGTGATGTGGGCCTGTGTTTTTTGCATCTACAGCTAATAAATGTCAGAATGTTGTATAACCTTGCAAAAAAGGTGTAAGGTCATTATAATTTTAATTGTTCGGCATCTTTTGGCAGAGCGGACAGGAGCGCAGACCAATGCTGTTTTTTACAGCGATGATGTCCGCTCACTGCTTTCTGGCAGTGCATGACTTTTATAATGGCATTTCGGACCGTCTTGTTTCTGTGATGCCGCCGATCTGCGTGCAACAACGATGATGCTGAACGGTAAGCCATTGGTCCTGACCGAGGATGGTACGCTGCCGGAGATGCAAAAATGGCTGCTGGATGACAGGTTACGCCAATATTCCGACAGTTTACGTAGTTTCCTTGTTGCAAGGGGAAGAAAACTGGTATAATCGCATCAAACATTGAACCAGTGAGATGAAACTGGATCTGGGCACGAAAATCTGGCAGAGGAGGGACCTTTCTTTTGAAGTATCCTGAGCTGATCGAAAAACTTTCGGTAGAGCAAAAGTGTGCACTGCTCTCCGGCAAGAACACCTGGCAAAGCCAGGACTATCCCCGGCAGGGCGTGCCGGCAGTGTGGCTGTCGGACGGCCCAAACGGCCTGCGTAAGCAGGCTGGCGCAGCAGACCATCTGGGGCTGAATCCTTCGGAGCCGGCGACCTGCTTCCCCACGGCAGCGACCATGGCCAACAGCTGGGATCCGGCTTTGGGCGAGGAAGTGGGCAAAGCACTGGGTGCAGAAACAGCCGCTTATGAGGTGAACGTTTTGCTTGGTCCCGGCCTGAATGTAAAGCGCAGCCCGCTGTGCGGACGCAGCTTTGAGTATTTTTCGGAAGATCCGTATCTTTCCGGAAAGATGGCTGCAGGTTATGTGAGGGGCATCCAGGCAAACGGCATTGCGGCCTGTCCGAAGCACTTTGCGGCCAACAGCCAGGAGCTGCGGCGCATGGCCAGCAATAGCATCATGGACGAACGTACCCTGCGGGAACTTTACCTGACCGGATTTGAGATCGTGGTCAAAGAGGCCAAGCCCAAATCCATCATGACCTCTTACAACAAGGTGAACGGGGTATACGCCAACGAGAACGAACACCTGCTGCTGGATATCCTACGCAAGGAATGGGGCTTTGACGGTGCGGTCGTGACCGACTGGGGCGGCTCCAACGACCATGTGGAGGGCGTGAAGAACGGCTCGACCCTGGAAATGCCTTCGCCGGGACTGAGCGGCGCACGCAAGCTGCTGAAGGCGCTGGAGGAAGGCCGTATCAGTGAGCATACCATCGACCTGCGGGTGGATGAAATGCTGGATTTGGTGCTTACGACCAGCGAGGCAGTTAAAAAGGCCCCCCGGACCTTTGACAAGGCAGCAGATCACGAACTGGCGCGCCGGGCAGCCCTGGAGAGCATCGTGCTGCTGAAGAATGAGGAAAACATCCTGCCGTTGAAGACTGGCAAAAAAATCGCTCTGATCGGTGACTTTGCCATTACGCCCCGATACCAGGGTGCAGGTTCCAGCATGGTGAACCCCACTCAGGTGGATAGTCTGAGTGAGGCGGCGGAGAAGTCCGGTCTGAACCTGGTCGGCTGCTGTGCAGGCTATGAGCGCAGCGGCAAGGCAAACGCCGCTGCACTGAAAGAGGCAGTGGAACTGGCCAAGCAGGCTGAGATCGCCGTGGTGTGCATCGGTCTGGATGAGTCCAGCGAGAGCGAAGGTCTGGATCGCAGCCACATCTGCATCCCGCAGGTACAGCAGGAGCTGCTGGAAGAAGTTGCGAAGGTGAACCCCAATGTGGTGGCGGTGATCAGCGCAGGCAGTGTGATCGCAATGGACTGGGCGGACCAGTGCAAGGCAGTGGTGCACGGCTATTTGGGCGGTCAGGCAGGAGCCGGCGCAATGCTGGACGTGCTGAGCGGATGGGCAAACCCCTGCGGAAAGCTGGCAGAGACCATTCCGATGCGCTATGCAGATACCCCGGCAGCAGGCTGCTTCCCCGGAAGACATCAGAATGTGGAGTACCGTGAGGGACTGTACATCGGATACCGCTATTATGAGAGTGCCCGGAAGGAAGTGCTGTACCCCTTTGGCTATGGCCTGAGCTACACCAGCTTTGCTTATGCGGATCTGAAAGCAGATACAGAGAAGGTGACCTTTACCATTACCAACACCGGCGACCGGGATGGTGCGGAGATCGCACAGTTGTATGTGGCGAAAAAGGACAGCGCTGTATTCCGTCCGGCCAAGGAACTGAAGGGCTTTGCAAAGGTGTTCCTGAAGGTGGGCGAAAGCAAGACTGTGAACATTCCGCTGGACGACAAGGCCTTCCGTTACTGGAACGTGCAGACAAACCAGTGGGAAGTGGAAGGCGGCAGCTATCAGCTGATGGTAGGTGCAAGCGTGCAGGATATCCGGCTGAGCACAGAACTGTCTGTGCAGGGGACGGATGCACCGGACCCCTATGCAGGAAAGGCACTGCCGCATTACTACAATGCAGAGATCAAGGATGTGACCAGAGAGGAATTTGAGACCTTGCTGGGCCATTCGGTGCCGGAAGAAAAAACGGTGATCGATCAGACCATGACGCTGGGCGAGCTGAACCACAGCCGCAGCCCGCTGTGCTGGCTGATCGCAGGAGTGCTGAGCCTGCTGCTGAAAGCAGGCGAGAAGCGAGGGAAGCCGGACCTGAACATTCTATTCCAGTACAATATGCCCCTGCGGGGCCTGGCACAGATGACCGGCGGCATGATCGGCGATGAGACGGTGGACGGCCTTGTAATGGAGGCCAAGGGTTTTTGGATCGTAGGTCTGGTACGGGCCATCGTGGGTCTGGTACAGAACTTTAATGCAAACCGTCGGCTGCAGGCAGTGCTGGATGAGCAGTCTGGCAGAAAAGATTGAGACAGAGAGGACGAGCTGTTATGAAACTTTGGAATGATTTTGCGGAAAAGCATCCTGCCGCAGCAAAATGGGTGCGAGAGGGCGGTTTGTTCGTCATCGTATCCAACCTGATCACGGTGTTCAAATATCTGCTGCTGCAGTTTTTGCCGATGGCCTTTGCAAGCCTGCCGGTGGTGGACTTTGGCTGGCCGGGCATTGATGTGACCCTGTTTGGCGAGACTTTTAAGTGGAACATCCTGGGTTACGACGCTGCCCATGGCGGCCTGCCGTATTTTTGCGCATACATGATCGCGATGATACTGGGCGAAGTGGTGAACTTCCCCATCCAGCGCAACGTGGTGTTCCGCAGCAAGGGCAACCTGGCTAAGCAGATCGCATGGTATGTGGCGGCATTCTGCGTGATCACCTGCATCGTCAACTCCATCAACTGTGTATGGGTGGCGGTGGCTGGCCTGCTGGTGCCGGACTTTATCTACAACATTGGTACGACCGTGCTGAACGGCGGTATCTCCATGGTGATCTTCTTCTTTGTGAATAAGATCATCTTCCCGGAAGGCGAAGCAAAGTAAGCTGGACCGCCGGAAACAGACAACACGATATTTACGAAATCTTTTTTCTTCTTTTTTTCTCCTTCATGCAGATGTCCCCGACGATGCAGCCGGAAACGGTTGTGTGGTCGGGGATGTTTGCATTTGAAGGGGAGAAACAAAAAGCACGGCATAAGCCGTGCTTTTTTGTTTTGGAAAAGGGTGGTTGTTCATAAAAAGTACATAATAAGGTTTTTGGTGGATTTTTTGAAGCTTTTCAAAAAATGACGTAGCTATGATGTGCAAAATGGGCTCGAAAAATACAGGCTGGATTTGACCTGTGAAAAAATACTGCGAGGCCCTGCAAAAGTACACACTGTTGTGAAAACGCAGAGGATGGTATCCTGTTGTTACGGAGAAACGCAGAGACAGAAAGGAGCGGAAGAAGGATGCGATGAAAACGCAGAAGAAAACCGGGCAGCCGAAAGGTTTGTCGAGCCTGAACCGGGCAACGGCGACGCTGAGTACTTTGCTGGCACAGCAGGTGCGGGAACTGGCCCTGCGGCAGAAAGAGGCAAAAAAGAGCGGAGAGCTGGACCCCGGAATCATGAAGGGGTTGAAAGAGGCAACGGCGGTGCTGAAAGATCTGGCGGCAGTGGCAAAGACCTTGAATGAGCAGGGCGTGCAGACAGAAGGTGTGCAGACCGGTGTGGTGTTGCTGCCCCGTGTGGAAGATGAGGAGTGAGGCGGGGCAAATGCATGTGCCGCC
>CAYXQN010000084.1:0-7546 GCA_964466825.1 uncultured Faecalibacterium sp.
TTGAAGGTCGTGGACTGGATGATAGGGATCTGGCGGGGTTCGCCGTTGCCGGGGGTGTAACCGCCCTGCACGCAGATGGTATCACGATTCATAGTTCAATGCTCCTTTGTTCGTTCGATTCAGATAATAGAATTCCCCGCCGGGATACGGTCGGGGAATGGGGTTATTTTCGCAGACGCTTGTCGCTCTTGGTCGCCCAGAAGGTGCCTACCGTCTGGAAAGCCTGCACCATCAAAATCAGCAGCACGACGCAGATGATCATGATGTCAGTCTGATAGCGGTAGTAGCCGTAGGACAGTGCGATCTTGCCCAGACCGCCGCCGCCAATGACACCCGACATGGCCGAATAGCCCAGGATGGTGGTCAGTGCGGTGGTCATGCTGGAGATCAGTCCCGGCAGGCACTCGGGGATCATGACCTTGGTGATGATCTGGAAGGGGGTCGCGCCCATGCTCTGGGCTGCTTCCACCACGCCTTCGTCCAGCTCACGCAGGCTGGTCTCCACCAGGCGCGCTACAAAGGGGAACGCCGCTACCACCAGCGGAACGATGGTGGCCTTGGTGCCGACGGTGGTGCCAACGATAACACGGGTCAGCGGGAACACGCAGATCATCAGGATCAGGAAGGGGACGCTGCGCAGGATGTTGATGACCACATTGAGGGTGTGCATCAGCCAGCCGGGCAGCGGCAAAATGCCGTCCTTATCGCCGGCGACCAGCAGAACGCCCAGCGGCAGGCCCAGTGCCAGCGCAAAGGCAGTGGACAGTACGGTGACGTAAAACGTCTCCCAGATGGCAAAGCCGTAATCTGCAAAGCTCATTCGCCGGTCACCTCCTCTACACTCACACCGGGCTGCGCACGCATATACTCCGCAGCCTGTTTTGCCAGTTCGATCTCACGGGGGAGCTTGAGCAGCATACTGCCGTAGCACTGCCCGCTCAGATCACGGGTATCTGCACTCAGTACCGAGACCAGAATGCCTTTTTCTGCTGCAAGGCTGGCCACCAGCGGCTTTGAAGTGGAGGAACCATTAAAGGTCACACGCACCACATGGTCGTCCGGTGCAAAGCTGGACAGATCCCGGGCAGCGCTGCCGCCGTTGGGAGCCACCAGCCGCTTTGCGGCAGCAGTCTTGGGGTTGGCAAAGATCTCCTGGACCAGACCTTCTTCCACCACAACGCCGCCGTCCAGAATGGCCACACGGTCACAGATCTCCTCCACAACGCTCATCTGGTGGGTGATGACCACCACCGTGATGCCCAGCTTGCGGTTGATATCCTTGATCAGGCTCAGGATGGAGTGGGTGGTGTTGGGGTCCAGCGCACTGGTCGCCTCGTCGCACAGCAGAACCTTGGGGTCGGTGGCCAGTGCACGGGCAATGGCGATGCGCTGCTTTTGGCCGCCGGACAGCTGTGCCGGGTAGGCATTTGCCTTGTCCGGCAGGCCTACCATCTCCAGCAGCTCTCTGGCACGCTTTTCAGCCTCGGCCTTTTTGACACCGGCCAGCTCCATGGGGAAGCAGATGTTGTGCAGGCAGGTGCGCTGCATCAGCAGGTTGAACTGCTGAAAGATCATGGTGATGTCCCGGCGGCGTGCACGCAGCTCGGCAGGGGAAAGGGTCTCCATGGCGGTGCCGTCAATGACGACGCTGCCCTCGGTGGGGCGCTCCAGCAGATTGATGCAGCGCACCAGAGTGGACTTGCCCGCACCGGACATACCGATGATGCCGTAGATGGAACCATCCGGGATGGTCAGATTGATGTCGGACAGGGCGTTCACAGCGCCGTCCTTCATCTGGAAGGTCTTGGAAAGATGTTTGATCTCGATCACAGAAATGCTCCTTAAATTATTAGCCCTCGATGGCTGCCAGGCTGTCCTGCTTGCCGCCGTAGATGCCCATGGGCTCCACGTGGATGCCGGCAACAGTCACCAGATGGGTGCCCTTTTCAGCGTTGAAGTTGTCCAGATACGGCTGATGCTGGAAGTAGTTGGTGTCCACCTGGCCGTCCTCGACGACGGTGTTGGGGATCACATAGTCATCGTACTCCTGGATGTCCAAGGTGATGCCCTTAGCGGCCAGGATGGGCTTGCAGACCTCCAGCACCTCGCAGTGGGGGGCGGGGGTAGCAGCGCAGCTCACGGTCTTGCCGTTCAGTGCATCGTAGTCGATGGAGGCGTCGTAGCCGTCGGTGGGGTTCTCCACGACCGAGACGACCGCACCCTTGTACTGCTCGTTCATAAAATCCTTGACCTGCTGGCTGTTCAGTGCAGCGATCAGAGCCTTGATCAGAGGGGCGTTCTCGTTGCCCTCCTTGCAGACCAGAACGTTGACGTAAGCAGAGGAGCCGTCCTCCATTGCCAGTGCATCGGTCATGGGGTCCAGACCGGCGGGGATGGCGTAGTTGGAGTTGATAACAGCGTAGTCCTCATCCTTCAGCACGTTGGGCACCTGAGCAGCTTCCACCTCGTCCACGGTGACGTTGTGGGGGTTGTCCACGATGTCATTCTTGGTGGCGGTGATGCCGGCGTCAGCCTTCAGGGTAAAAAAGCCGTTCTTCTCCAGCAGAGCCAGTGCACGGGCTTCGTTGGTGGTGTCGTTGGGCACAGCCACCTTGATGGCTGCCTTGGAGGAACCGCCGCAGGCGGTCAGGGATGCACCGGTAGCAGCAGCAACTGCAGCAACGCCGGAAACTTTCAGAAAATTACGACGAGTGATCATAGCAGATACCTCTCTTTTTATAAAACGTAGATTAAAATGTCGGATGCGTGGTGCGGTTTCCCGTCCGCCCTGCGCACCGGAAGTAAAAAAGCTCCCGTCCTTACAAAGCCAGAGCTCGTGCAAGGACGGGAGCATAAACTACTTCCGTGGTACCACCTTGGTTTACTGCCTCCTCACGGAGAACAGCCTCGATGCTGCGGCATACCCTCTTTGTATGCGTACAGCCGGACGCTGTAACGGGCGCATCCCGTTGCGGGCTTAGCACTCCTGCGCCTCGTCCGCACGGCTCCGAGACCATTTTCGGCTTCCTGTTTCCTGCCCTTTTCCACCTGCCGGGCTCTCTGGTAAGGATCAATGCGAAAGCGTACTCTTCTCTTCTCAGCCATTTTTGTGATATTGCGTTAATTGTACTCCAATCGTCGGCGTTTGTCAACAGGCGGGGTAAAGTTTTTTGGCTGCAAAAAGAGTCGGAAAGCCCGGCAGAAAGTAGGCAGTCCCTCTTGTTTCCGGCAGGAGCACATGATAGAATTGGGATGACATTGAATCGCAGGAGGAGCAGCGATGAAGGGCAGAGAACAATATCCGGACGAAGAACTGCGTCGGCGCATTATGGACTTTATTATGGTGGCAGGGCAGACCCTGCTGGAAAATGGCGCCGAGGTGTTCCGGGTGGAGCAGACCATGGAGATCATGGCCCGCAGTTTCCATCTGCGGGAGTTCCATGTTTATGTGCTGACCAATGGCATTTTTGCCAGTGCCGGCACTGCAGAGATCAGTGAGGTGCGCAACGTGCCCACCCGCACCACCCATCTTGGGCGGGTGGCCGCAGTCAATGCACTCTCCCGCGAGATCGCACAGACGGATATGACGCTGGCCGAGGCCGAGTGCCGTCTGGCGGAGGCGCAGCGCATCCCGTTTCCAAAGGATTGGGTACAGCTGCTCAGTGGTGCGTCCGGTGCCTTTTGTTTTGCCCTTATTTTTGGCGGCAGCCTGTGTTCCGGTCTGGCGGCGGCTCTGGCCGGCGGCCTGGCCAATGCCTACCTGCTGTTCTGCGGCCGCAGAGAACTTTCCGGCGGGTTCCAGAAGATCACCGCCGCCGCACTCATCACACTGGTGTGCATCTGGTGTTCGCATCTGCTGGGATGCCCGGCCAGCGAAGCCATCATTGGTGCGCTGATGATCCTGACACCGGGCATTGCGTTCACCATGGGCATCCGGGATTTTGTGCAGGGCGATTATCTGTCCGGCACCATCCGGATGATCGATGCGCTGCTGATCGCAGTCAGCATTGCCATCGGTACAGGTCTTGTGCTGAGCCTGTATACCTTGTTTACGGGGGTGATCGTTGTATGACGAGTCTGACTGCAGCGCAGCTGGGAGAGCTTTGCGCACAATTCCTGTTTGCAGGGGTGGGTACCCTGAGCTTTGCTATTCTGTTTGCCTGTCCGCAAAAATCGCTGCCCTATTGCACACTGGTGGGTGCTGTGGGCTGGTTTTGTTACGAGCTGCTGGTCATGTTTGGCGCAGACAGCACAGTGGCTTCGCTGTTGGCGGTGATCCCGCTGACGCTGCTTGCCCGCATTTTTGCCATTACCATCAAAATGCCGGTCACGATCTTTTTGCTGTCCGGTATCTTTCCGCTGGTGCCGGGCGCTGGCATCTACTATACTGCCTATTATTTTATTCAGGGAGATCACAGCCTGGCGTTCTCCAACGGCATCAGCACCTTAAAGGTAGCCGTGGCGCTGGCCATCGGCATTACGTTGGTGCTCAGCCTGCCCATGCCCACCTGGCGCAAGTGGCACCAGAAATGATTTGTCGCTCCGTTTCCTCGGAACCGTAATAAAAGCCCGTCCGGTGCACTCTGCACCGGGCGGGCTTTTTTGGTTATTCCTCCTGCAGGACTGCCTGCACCACCCAGCGGTCGGCATAGCCGTGGCCGGTGCAGGTGACCATGGTCAGGATGCGGTCCTCTGTGCCGGGCCGGAGATCTGTCTGGATCTGGCTGTTGTCCAGGGCGTATTGCAGGATCCCGGCTTTCTGTTCCGGGCTGTTGAGGGACGGTTCGTAAAGCAGGGCGTCGGTGGGGGCTTTGTATGCAGCAAAGATCCGCCAGCGCTGCACGCCGGCAGCGGTCAGCAGATAAAGGTCCGGTGCCTGCTGCCAGTAGTCGGTGCGGCTGTAGTTTTGCAAGGCCGCAAACATGGAGCCGTCCCGCATCCGGTGGCCGTAGAGGATGGAATTAAAATCGCTCAGGTCCGGAGCAGACCGGGCATCCAGAAAGATAGAGCCGACTGCGCTGGGCTCGTTTTTCCAGCTGTGGGTCAGATAATAGTCATTATTGCCGGTCTGCACCAGAGGATAGGAGATGCCGGTCTGGGGCAGCCAGAGCCAGCCCAGAACGTCCGGGTTTGTCTGCTGCAGCGCAGCCAGATCGGTTTGTGCCAGCAGCTCGGCGTAAGATGGGAAACTGACCGTGTCCTTATCCGGTGTGGCCGGGGCCTCTGCTGGCTCCGGCAGGGTCTGCAGCAGCCCTGCGGTCCGGGCGGCCTCTGCCTGGTCGGCCTGTCCTTTGGCGTATTCCTTCTGCTGGTGCAGCAGCTGGAGGACGCTTATGGCAAAAACTGCAGTCAGAAGGACGGTGAGGAGTCGTCTCATAAAACGCCGCCTCCTTTACCGGATGCCCAGCAGGACACCGGCTGCCAGGCCGACAGCTCCGCAGCAGAACATGGTCCGGATAGGGTCAGTTTTGAACCGGCGCAGCGCAGCAAAAGCGGCGGCAAAGCTCAAAAGCCCGACCCAGTCCAGGTTCTCAGGCGCAGCGGTCTGTCCCTGAAAAGCGACCTGCTGCAGGATGGACAGCCCGGCACCGGCGATCAAAGCTACAACTGCGGGGCGCAGGCTGGCCAGGATACTTTGCAGCAGGGACAAAGACTTGTAGCGGTAATAGAGAGCGCCAAGAGCGGATACGATGAGCAGCGAGGGCAGGATGCACCCAAAGGTGGCGCTCAGGGCACCCAGAGGTCCGGCAATGCGGGAGCCGACAAAGGTGGCTGCGTTGACGGCAATGGGGCCGGGGGTCATTTCAGCGATCGTGACAAGGTCGCTGAATTCCTGCATGGTCAGCCAGGGGTGGTCAAGGACCGTCTGCTGCTGGATGAGCGGCATGGCAGCATAGCCGCCGCCAATGCTGAACAGGCCTACCTGCAAAAAACTTAAAAACAACTGTAAATGGATCATGCTGCACCGCCTTTTTTGCGGGTGTGGTGTACGGCCTCCAGCAAAATGCCTGCCAGGGCACAGGCCAGAATGATGCAGACGACATTTACATGAAACAGGGTGTTGGCGGCAAAGGCTCCGGCCAGAATAAGCAGCTGCAGGGGCTTGCGCTGCCGGAGCACGCTGCCGCCCAGATTGCATACCACATCCAGGATCACGGCAGCAACACCGGCCTGCATCCCCCTGAGCACCAGCGCCACATAGCGGTTGGCCGCAAAGGCAGCATAAAAAACCGAGATCACTGAGAGGATGACCATGGGCGGCAGGACGGTGCCTGCTACGGCAGCAGCCATGCCCCAGAAACCGCCCACACGCCAGCCTACCAGAATGGCGGCGTTGACCGCAATGGCTCCCGGGCTGGACTGGGCCAGGGCGGTAAGGTCCAGCATTTCGCTTTCTTCCAGCCAGTGCAGCTGGTCCACGAATTTGCGTTTCATAAAGGTGACGATGACAAAGCCGCCTCCAAAGGTAAAGGTGCTGATGTACAACATACTGGTAAACAACTGCCACAGGACGCGGCGGTGTTGGCTGCGTTCCATAAAATCCCCACTTTCCGGCACGGGGCCATTGGTTCTGCGATCCTTTGAACCTAATATAGCATCCGGCTGCGGTCTTTGCAACCAAAAAGCCCCCTCTGCGGCAGGCACAGAGAGGGCTTGAAGGGATGTCAGATCACTTTTTGTGGTACTTGCGGTCTTCTTCTTCGTAAACGGGGTCGCAGGTCAGGTACATTCCCAGACGGTTCAGGGTGCTGCTGTCCACCTCGGACAGGATGACCGTAGAGTGCACATCGCAGCCCTTCAGGTTGGGCAGCTGATGCAGAGCAGCGGCTGCATTTTCGTTGTCGGATGCAGAGCTGGACAGTGCGATCAGAATCTCGTCGGTGTGCAGGCGGGGGTTGCGGCCGCCCAGATAGTTGGTCTTCAGGGTCTGGATCGGCTCAATGGCACGGGCAGAGACAAGATCCACTTCCTGCGGGATACCGGCTAGGACCTTGATGGCGTTCATCAGGGCAGATGCAGCGGCACCCAGCAGAGGGCCGGTCTTGCCGGTAACGATGGTGCCGTCCGACAGCTCAATGGCCACAGCGGGGCTGCCGCCGGTGCTCTCAGAGCGCAGGTGTGCCTGCTGCTCCACAGCGCGCTGACCAACCGAGATGTCGGCCTGATTCAGCAGCAGCTCCAGCTTATAGCGCTCGGCATCCTTTACGGTGCTGCCCATCTTACGCTGGCACAGACACTTGAAGTAGCGGCGCAGGATCTCGTTGCGGGAGGCCTCGCGGCAGACTTCGTCATCCACGATGCAGTTGCCGGCCATGTTCACGCCCATGTCCGTGGGGGACTTGTAGGGGCTTTCGCCGGCGATCAGCTCAAACATGGCATTCACAACCGGGAAGATCTCGATGTCACGGTTATAGTTGACGGTGGTCACACCATACGCTTCCAGATGGAAGGGGTCGATCATATTTACATCGTTCAGATCGGCGGTGGCTGCCTCGTAAGCCAGGTTGACCGGGTGCTTCAGCGGCAGATTCCAGATGGGGAAGGT
>CAYXQN010000085.1:0-7443 GCA_964466825.1 uncultured Faecalibacterium sp.
GAGCGCTCAGCAGGCTTGCGATCTGGCCGCCGCATGCGGTGGTGTTGATCATGTCGAAGCCGGTATCGGGGCCCAGCAGAGCATTCATCTTGCGGTTGACGCCGCGCAGGCAGTTGAAGTGCAGCTGCATAGCGATGTTCAGGCGATGATACTGCTTGCCCAGGTGGATCAGGATGTAGGTAGCGTACTTTTCAGCTTCCTCAGTGGTAACAGCCTCGCCAGCCATAGCCTTCTGGTAGATGGCGTTGACCTCTTCCTTGGTGGCTTCACGGTAGGGCACATAGTCCAGGCCGTGGTCAGAAGCGCGGCAGCCCATCTCAGCAAAGAACTCGATGCGCTGGGTCAGAGCATCGGTAACGCAGTTGATGCAAGCCAGCTTGTCCTTGCCGACAGATTCAGCCAGCTTACCCATGTACTCCACGAAGCCGGGCTTATTGATGTTGATGGCCTTGTCGGGACGGAAGGAAGGAGCGACGGTGAACTTGATGGACTCGTCTTCCTTGATCTTCTTATGCCACTCCAGGCTATCGATGGGGTCGTCGGTGGTGCCGATGAAGGCGACATTGGACTGCTCGATCAGGCCGCGGACGGTCAGCTTGGGATCGTTCTGCAGCTTTTCGTTGCACAGATTCCAGACTTCCTCAGCGGTATCGCCGTTCAGCACGCCCTCGTAACCAAAGAAGGTGCGCAGCTCCAGGTGGCACCAGTGGTACATCGGGTTGCCGATGGCCATGGGCAGAGCCTCTGCAAACTTCTGGAAACGCTCGCGGTCAGACTTGGAACCAGTGATGTACTCTTCGGGCACACCGTTGGAGCGCATGACACGCCACTTGTAGTGATCGCCGAAGTAGCTGCCGTCCGGGTTACGGCCGCCCAGCCACACCTGAGTGATGTTCTCAAAGCGGCGGTTCTCGTAGATCTCGCGGGGAGGGATGTGGCAATGGTAATCGCAGATGGGCATACCGGCAGCATAGTCGTGATACAGGTGCTGCGCAGTAGGAGTCTGGAGAATAAAGTCCTTATCCATAAATGCTTTCATGGGTCGATAACTCCTTTTCTCTTAATGATTTTGTTCAAAAATGGACGAGCGGAATGCCCGGTCCTCTGCCTGCCAATGAGGGCAGACTTTCTTATCCTTAGTATACCGAAAAACGGCCATGTATACAACTGAAAAAGTGCCAAATTTTCAGCGTTTGGATTGTGTAAACCGCTGGAAATGCGTAAAAACGCCTCCCTCAGGTCAAAAATCATGCACAAACCACTTGACTTAATTGTATACAACAGCATAAAATAGAAATATGAGCGGGGAGGATCATGAGGCTCCCCGGAAAGCAAAGCAAGTTTGGAAAAAGGAGAACAAACATGGAAACTTTGAACTACAAGGTCCTGAGTGAGACCGGTTATAATGGCTATATCCTGAAGGATGCACCCATTAAGGTGATGCAGTTCGGCGAGGGTAACTTCCTGCGTGCATTTGTGGATTATTTTTACGATATCGCCAATGAAAAGGCTGGATACAACGGCAAGGTAAAGCTGGTGCAGCCCATCGGCAACTTCCCCCAGATGGCAGACTGGATGAACGAGCAGGAAGGCCTGTACACCCTGTATCTGCGCGGCAGCGAAAAGGGCCAGAAGGTGGACGCAAAGCGCGTGATCTCCTGCGTGTCCGACTGCGTATGCCCCTACGTTGAGGGCAAGTGGGACGAAGTGCTGGCACTGGCCCGCTCCGAGGATCTGGAAACGGTCGTTTCCAACACCACCGAGGCAGGCATCGCTTACACCCAGGGTGACAGCACATTCGATCAGGTGCCTCCTGTCAGCTTCCCCGCAAAGCTGACCCGTGTGCTGTTTGAGCGTTTTAAGGCATTCAACGGTGCTGCCGACAAGGGCCTGGTCATCCTGTCCTGCGAGCTGATCGACAACAACGGCAAGGAGCTGCAGAAGTGCTGCAACAACTACGCCAAGGACTGGAACCTCTCTGCCGATTTCATCGACTGGATGAACAATGCCAACACCTTCTGCTCCACTCTGGTGGACCGCATCGTTCCGGGCCGCATCCGCGACGCACAGGAGCTGGCTGCTCTGGAAGAAGCAAACGGCTACACCGATAAGGTGCTGGACGTTGGCGAAGTGTTCGGTGTCTGGGTCATTGAGGGGCCGGACGGTCTGGAGGACAAGCTGCCGTTCAAGAAGGCTGGCGTCAACGTCATGGTCGTGCCGGATGTTACCCCCTACAAGAAGCGCAAGGTCCGCATCCTGAACGGTGCCCACACCGGCTTTGTTCTGGGCGCATATCTGGCTGGCTTTGACATCGTGCGTGACTGCATGCACAATGACAACATCCGCGGCTTTATGAACAAGATGCTGCACGAGGAAGTTATCCCCACTCTGCCGCTGGACAAGAAGGATCTGGAGGAGTTTGCTTCTGCAGTGCAGGACCGCTTCAACAACCCCTTCATCAACCACGAGCTGATGAGCATCTCTCTGAACTCCACCTCCAAGTGGAAGGCTCGTAATATGCCCTCCTTCCTGAGCTATATCGAGGAGCAGAAGAAGCTGCCCACCTGCCTGACCATGTCTCTGGCTGCTTATATCGCATTCTATTCCAGCGACATTCAGGAGCGCGTGGCAGATGGTCTGATCTGCAAGCGCCCTGCCGGCAACACCTACAAGATCCAGGACGACGCATGGGCACTGGACTTCTACTACGCACACAAGGATGACACCGCTGCTCAGCTGGTAAATGCTGTGCTGACCAACACCCAGATGTGGGATCAGGATCTGACCGCCATCGAGGGTCTGGAAGCTGCTGTGCTGGCAGATCTGGAACTGATCCGTGCTGAGGGTGCAGAGGCTGCTTACAAGAGCTGCCTGTAATCAAGAATAAGTGCTTTATCGCTTGCCGGAGCGTTCCCTTTGTGGGAAAGAGTCTGGCGGCGAGAGGAAGCTTCGGATCGAATTATTTTGAGGAGATAAACTATGCCGCAGGCAATTCATATCAGTCCCATCGATAATGTAGTTGTTGCCCTGCATCCCATTGCAAAGGGCACACTGGTGGAAGTGGACGGTCTTGCTGTGACTGCTCTGGAGGATATCCCGCAGGGTCACAAGATGGCAGTCGCTCCCATCAAGAACGGCGAGAATGTGGTGAAGTACGGCTTTGCCATCGGCCACGCTACCGCAGATGCTGAGCCGGGCACCTGGATGCACACCCATAATGTGCACACCAACCTCTCTGGCGAGGTGGAATACAGCTACAACCCTGCCCCCGACCTGGGCCCCCTGCCCACCGTGGAGCCGGAGACCTTTATGGGCTTCCGCCGCAAGGACGGCAGAGCTGCCATCCGCAACGAGATCTGGATCATCCCCACTGTCGGCTGTGTCAATGACATCGCCAAGAAGATGGTCGCAGACAACCAGGATCTGGTCACGGGCAGCATCGAAGGCCTGTACACCTTTACCCATCCTTTTGGATGCAGCCAGACCGGTCACGACCATGCACAGACCCGCAAGCTGTTGGCGGCGCTGGTGCGCCACCCCAATGCGGCAGCTGTTCTGGTGCTGCACCTGGGCTGCGAGAACCTCCAGCACGATCAGTTCGTGGAGGAGCTGGGCGAGTACGATGCCGACCGGGTCAAGTTCCTGACCTGCCAGGATGTGGAGGATGAGTACGCCTCTGCCCGTGAGCTGCTGAAGGAGCTGGCTGCTTATGCAGGTCAGTTCGAGCGTCAGCCCATCCCGGTGTCTGAACTGGTCGTCGGCATGAAGTGCGGCGGCTCGGACGGCTTGTCCGGCATTACTGCCAACCCCACCATCGGCCGCTTCTCCGACATGATGGGTCAGCGCGGCGGTTCCACCGTTCTGACCGAGGTGCCCGAGATGTTTGGTGCAGAGGGCTTCCTGATGGATCGCTGCATCAACGAGGATGTCTTTGGCAAGGCCGAGCGGATGATCAACGGCTTCAAGGATTATTTTATCAGCCACAATGAGGTGGTCTACGACAACCCCTCGCCGGGCAACAAGGCGGGCGGCATCACCACGCTGGAAGACAAGAGCTGCGGCTGTGTCCAGAAGGGCGGCACTGCGCCTATCATGGATGTCATCGGCTATGGTGACCCTGTGGTGACCAAGGGCTTGAACATGCTGTACGGCCCGGGCAACGATCTGGTCTCTGCCACTGCGATGACCGCAGCAGGTGCGCACCTGATCCTGTTCTCTACCGGCCGTGGTACGCCGTTCTCTGCTCCGGCACCTACCCTGAAAATTTCCACCAACACTCCGCTGGCGCAGAAGAAGTCCGGCTGGATCGACTTCAACACCGGCGTGATCGCAGATGGTGAAAAGAGCATCGACGAGGCAGCAAAGGATCTGCTGGATCTGGTCATCCGCGTTGCAAGCGGTGAGCAGACCAAGGCAGAAAAGCACGGCTTCCGCGAGATCTCCATCTTTAAGGACGGCGTTGTGCTGTAAATAACAAAGGGCTGCTGTACGGCGTTTGTTTCGTGCGGCAGTCCTTTTGTGTTTTAATATAGCTGGAAGAGTCGAAAAAACTCTGAATTTATTAGGAGGAAAACACTATGAATCAGATCACTACCCAGTACGTTACCGAAAATGGCGCCTGCTATGAGCAGTACGTCATCACCGATCCAGTTGCAAAAACAGCGCTGACCATCACCCCCGAGCGCGGCGGTATGATCACCGGCTTTACGCTGGACGGTGAGGAGTACATCTGGACCCGTCACCCCAACTTCTCGGAGTGCAACCGCCCCCGCTTTGGTGTGCCGGTGCTGTTCCCCAGCTGCGGCAATCCGGATGGCGGCGTGCACATCTTTGACGGCAAGGCATACCCGATGGAGACCCACGGCTTTGCAGACCTGTGCGCATGGGAAGTGGAGAGCGTGGGCGCCGATGGCGTGACTCTGGTGCTGGAGTCCACCCCGCTGACCAAGTTCCTCTATCCGTTCGACTTTACCCTGCTGCTGAACTACGATCTGCAGGGCGATACCGCCAACATCAGCCTGACCGTTATCAATGAGGGCGATGTTCCGATGCCGTTCAGCTTTGGCTACCACCCCTACTTCGGTGTGACCGCACTGGAAAATGTCGATTTTGACATTAAGTGCGCTACCTGCTCTGAAGACGCAAAGGGCGAGCAGCCCGCAGCACCGGAAAAGATCACCCTGACCCGTAAGGAAGGCGCAGAAAGCTCTGTCCGTCTGCTGACCGGTGTGCAGTTCCCCATGATCCTGACCGACAAGGGCAATGGCCACAAGGTCACGGTGGACGCCGACGAGACCTTTACCAACGGTGTGCTCTGGCAGCAGGATGCCGAGAGCTTTGTTTGCATGGAGCCGTGGAACGGCTGGGCAAACAGCGTCAACGAGGAAGGCAAGCACGAGGTGCTGGAGCCGGACGAGGCAATGACCACCGAGTGGAGCATTACCATCGAAAAGGTCTGAGAAAAATAAAAAAGGTTTGGCTGCACAAGCAGCCAAACCTTTTTTATTTTGGATCAAACCTGATGTTCTTCCAGCCAGCGGGTCATCTGCTGGGCGATCTGCTTGATGCTGCCATCCTCAAAAGGCACCTTCAGCCCGGCGGTCTGCATCAGCTCAGTGTAGCTGGCAAGGCCGGCGCGCTTGACCAGACGCAGGTAGCGTTCCCATGCGTCCTTGTGGTCGTCCAGACTCAGCAGGAAGAACTGAAGTGCTGCCATCGTGGACAGACAGTAGTCGATATAGTAGAAGGGCATCTCGTAGATGTGGAGCTGGCGCTGCCAGCCTGCACCACGGCCGTAGAAGGGCAGATTGTCAAAGTCAATCCACGGACGGTACTTGTGCTCCATCTCCAGCCAGACGGCGTTGCGCTCGTCCGGGGTCAGGTCGGGGTTCTGGTACATGATATGCTGGAACTCGTCCACTGCGCAGCCGTAGGCCAGGAACAAAAAGCTGTCCTCTGCGTGCAGCAGGGCGTACTTGTCGGTGTCCTTGCCGAACAGCAGATGATGCCACGGAGCGGTGAGGAACTCCATTGCCATAGAGTGGATCTCGGCGCTTTCCATACCGGGGCAGCCCAGATCGGCCGGGATGGCAGGGTCGCGCTCTGCCAGATAGCCCTCAAAAGCATGGCCGCACTCGTGCGTCAGAACATCGGCATCTCCGGAGGTGTCGTTCCAGTTGGCAAAGATGAAGGGGGCCTTATAGTTGGGCAGGTCGGTCATATAACCGCCGCTCATCTTGCCGGGGCGGCTCTCGACATCGAACAGCTCGTTGTCCTGCATGAAGTCGATGAACTCTGCGGTTTCGGGGCTGAGCTCATGATACATGGTGCGGGTGGCTGCCATGCGGGCCTCGTAGCCGGGGATGGGGGCAGGATTGCCATCCTTAAAGACGATGGGCAGGTCTGCAAAGGTGGGATTTGCAATACCGGTGCGCTTGGCGCGCATTGCCATTACTTTTTGCAGTTCAGGGACGACGTCCTGTGCCACCTGATCGCGGAACCGTTTGATCTCCTCGGGGCCGTATCCAATGCGGTTCATCCGCACATAGGACAGTTCGCTGTAATCGTGGTAACCCAGGATCTGTGCCTGTTTGTTGAGATTTTGGACGATCTTGCCGTACAGCTCATCCAGCTCGGAGCGATGCGCGTCAAAGTAACCGGCTTCGGCCTCGTAGGCGGCGCGGCGCATGGCAGGATCAAGGCTTTCCTTATAGGGGCCAAGCTGGGGGATGGTGAGCTGTTTGCCGTCCAGTTCGACCAGAGCGCCGCCGTAGATCTGCTGGTACTGGCTGACCAGTGCGTTGAACTCCTTTTGCAGCTCCACAGTGCGGTCATCCATGCCCAGAACAGCGTTCTTCATGCCGGCCACACAGGTGGTGCCGAACTTTTCGGTCAGAGCGTCCACATGGGGGTTGGCGAGGAAGGCGCGGCTGATCTCCACGCTGGCGTTGGAAACGGCGGGACTGTTCTCGTCAAAAAAGTCCTGCTCGGCGTGCCAGTAGTCATCGCGGGTATCGCAGGTGTAGTGGATGTTGACAAGATTGGCTGCAGTGGTGTAGTCGGCAAAGGCATTGCTCTGCTCGTAGTACAGAGCGATCAGAGTCTCGCCATCCGGTGCGGCGGCAGCTTTGGCGGCAAGCTCTTTGCAACGAGCCAGCAAAGCATCAATGTCCGGGCGGGTATAAGGCATTTGGCTGAATTTCATGAAGAAACTTCCTTTCCGGGAGAGAGTACTCCCGCTTTTGTTATTGAAACCATCTTACCACGTTCTGCCCTGAAAGAAAAGCCGAAAGCGGTGTGCTGTGCAGCTTTTACAAAAAAATGAAGGCGGTTTTAGCAAAGATGTCCGTTTGAGCTGTTGAAAGCAACGCAAAAAAGGAATATAATGACCTTATCAACAGAGTAAGACCATGTGCGTTAAGTGCCGCATCGACGGGGAGTTGT
>CAYXQN010000086.1:0-7379 GCA_964466825.1 uncultured Faecalibacterium sp.
GCCTTTGCCTTTTCCTTGTTCAGGCGGGCCAGCTCCTT
Organism: uncultured Faecalibacterium sp.; assembly: GCA_964466825.1. Lineage (GTDB taxonomy): Bacteria > Bacillota > Clostridia > Oscillospirales > Ruminococcaceae > Faecalibacterium. The sequence continues at coordinate 39 of CAYXQN010000086.1, forward strand.
CTCGCGGTCGATCAGCTCCATCATGGGGATGAAGCCGCGTGCGGTGTGGGTGGACACCTGCACCATACCGTCGGTGCTGCCCTCGTACTTGGCGGTAAAGGTCACATCAGTCGCAAAGGCAAACTTTGCCAGATAGACCTCTGCACTCTGGAAGGGCGCAGCGTCAGCCGTCTCAATGATCATGCTGGTCTTTTTGGCAGGATGGACGTTCATCTCGGTACGCATGGTACGCACTGCCTTGATGTAGTCCATGACCTTCTCAAAAGCTTCTTCCTCGGCAGCCCAGTTGTGTGCCTCGTCGAAGGTGGGGAAGCTCTGGATCATGATGCTCTCGCCGGAGCCGGGCAGTGCCTGATACAGCTCCTCAGTGATGAACGGCATGAAGGGGTGCAGCAGCTTGAGCGCCTTGTCCAGCACATACACCAGCACACGGCGGGCAGTGTCTGCCTGCTCAGCATCGCCGGAGTTCAGGCGGGGCTTTGCGATCTCGATGAACCAGTCGCAGTAGACATCCCAGATGAAGGTGTTGATCTTGGCACCAGCCAGACCCAGCTCGTAGTGGTCGAGGTTGTCATTGACGGCACCGGCCACCTGATTGAGCTTGGTCAGCACCCACTTGTCGCTCATATCCAGCTTGTCCTCGGCGGGCAGACCCGGCTCAAAGTCCTCGGGCAGGTTCATGAGCACGAAACGGGTGGCGTTCCACAGCTTATTGGCAAAGTTGCGGGCAGCTTCGACCTTCTTTTCGATATAGCGCATATCGTTGCCCGGGGTGGAGCCGTCCACCAGCATGAAGCGCAGTGCGTCTGCGCCGTACTGTGCAATGACCTCCAGCGGGTCGATGCCGTTGCCCAGGCTCTTGGACATCTTGCGGCCCTGGCTGTCACGGACGATGCCGTGGATATAGACCGTGTCGAAGGGTGCCTTGTCGGTGTAAGCCAGACCGGAGAAGATCATGCGGCTGACCCAGAAACCGATGATATCATAACCGGTGACGAGGGTATTGGTAGGATAGAAGTACTTCAGGTCCTCGCTGTCCTCATTGGGCCAGCCCAGTGTGCTGAAGGGCCACAGTGCACTGGAGAACCAGGTATCCAGCGTATCGGGGTCCTGTGCCAGCTTTGCGCCGCCGCACTTGGGGCAGCTGCAGGGAGCGGACTTTGCCACCACGGTCTCGCCGCAGTCGTCGCAGTACCACGCCGGGATCTGATGACCCCACCACAGCTGGCGGCTGATGCACCAGTCACGGGTGTTCTTCATCCAGTTCATATAGTTCTTGGTGAAGCGCTCGGGCACGAACTTGATCTCGCCCTTCTCGACGCTCTCGATAGCAGGCTTTGCCAGAGGCTCCATCTTGACGAACCACTGCTTGGAGACCATCGGCTCGATGGTGCTGTGGCAGCGGTAGCAGGTACCGACCTCGTGCTTGAGGGGCTCGATCTCCTTGAGGAAACCGCCTGCTTCCAGATCCGCCAGGATCGCCTTGCGCGCTTCGATGGTGGTCATGCCGGCATACTTGCCGCAGTCCAGCACTTCCGGCTCGTTGACCGTGTTCTTGCCGGATGCGAACAGTGCATCAGCAGCTGCCTTATCCGCAGCACCGGTCATGTGGCCGTCGTAGGTGAACACACGCACGATGGGCAGATCATGGCGCAGACCGACCTCAAAGTCGTTGGGGTCGTGGGCAGGGGTGATCTTGACGACACCGGTGCCCTTGGTCATGTCGGCGTGCTCATCGCAGACGATGGGGATCTCCTTGTTCAGCAGAGGCAGCACCACATGGCAGCCGTGCAGGTGCGCATAGCGGGGATCCTCTGCGTTGATGGCAACGGCGGTATCGCCCAGCATGGTCTCGGGACGGGTGGTAGCCAGTTCCAGCATCTCGCCGGTCTCCTTGACCGGGTAGAGCAGGTGCCAGAAGTTGCCGTCCTTTTCCTCATACTCGACCTCTGCATCCGAGATGGAGGTGTTGCAGTGGGGGCACCAGTTGACCATACGGTTGCCGCGGTAGATCAGGCCCTGATCGTACAGACGGACAAAGACCTCCTTGACCGCATCCGAGCAGCCCTCGTCCATGGTAAAGCGCTCACGCTCCCAGTCACAGCTGCTGCCCAGCTTTTTGAGCTGGCTGACGATGCGGTTGCCGTACTTGGTCTTCCATGCCCATGCACGCTCCAGGAAGCCGTCACGGCCGACCATCTCCTTGGTCAGGCCGTCGGCACGCATTGCCTCCACGACCTTGGCCTCGGTCGCAATGGATGCATGGTCGGTGCCGGGCACCCACAGGGCAGCATAGCCCTGCATCCGCTTGGTGCGGATGAGGATGTCCTGCATGGTGTTATCCACTGCGTGGCCCATGTGCAGCTGGCCGGTAACGTTCGGCGGCGGCATCACGATGGTATAGGGCTTTTTGTCGGGGTCGGCTTTCGTATGGAAATAGCCGCCGTCCAGCCAGAACTGATAAATTCGGTCCTCGACCTGGCTGGGATCGTACTGTTTTGCGAGTTCTTTCATTGTATCCTCCCAAAAATTGTAATGAGTGGGACGAAAAAAGCCGCCCCACGGAACGTTCCATGGGACGGCTGTAATTGCTACATGACCGCGGTACCACCCAAATTGCACAGACAGTTTTCTGTGCCCCTTGATGCCCCGGTAACGTGGGGCAGCTCCGAAAGCAGCTAATACCCCTGGCACTCACTGCTCCTGCTCAAAAGTGACAGCACACTGTTCTGGACCATACCGGGCTTCCACCTGTCCCCGGCTCTCTGGCTGGCAATGCACAGTGCGCACTCTTTTTCAACGCATTTATAAAAAGAATATAGCGGTTTTGGAGCGTTTTGTCAATCGTTTTTGAAGAAAAATGCGGAGCAGCGCATTCCGGCAGGCATCCTTTCTTTTTCAATGGCTCCCCTGCGGAAAGGAGGACCAAGCTCTATCAGGTGCCTTCGCTTTGCGCTACCACCTCGGTGTTCAAACGGGCGATGAGCTGCTCCATCAGGGCGATGCGGTTGAAGGGGGTCATCAGGTAGAAGCCGTCTGCGTAGGGGGCAGAGGCCTTTGCTGCCTGCACTGCGACCTCCAGCCCCAGTGCTTCGCCCTCGGCACGGTCCAGCCCGGCAAAGCGCTGGATGATCTGTTCATCCACATGGATGCCGTTGACCTCGTTTTCCATAAAGATCGCATTGCGCTGGCTGACCACCGGCATAATGCCCGCCAGGATCCTGGCCCTGCTGCCCAGCGTCTGCCGGGCAAGACGGAGATTTTCCACCGCCTGGGCCGAAAGCACCGGCTGAGTGAGGAAGCCGGTCATACCATTGTCCAGTTTTTCCACCGCACGGCGCAGCTCCACATCAAAGTTGCGGGCGTTGAGGTTGAGCGCACCGAAGACGGTCAGGGGGCTGGGCATCTCCCGGTCTTCGCCTGCCAGTGAGATGATGAACTGCGCCAGTTTGCGGGAGTGGAACTGGTACACGCTCTTGACCTCGTCCCGCTCAGCAGAGGGAATGGGGTCGCCGGTGATGGCCAGCACCTCCCGCACACCCTCGGCGTACAGCCCCAGCAGCAATGCTTTGGTGGCGTTGAGGTTGCGGTCCCGGCAGGTCATGTGAGGGATCACGGTCAGCCCCAGCTCCCGGTGCACCCGGCAGGCCACCAGCGAGGAATCCATCCGTGCCCGGGCAATGGGGCAGTCGGCAACCGTCAGCGCATCCGCACCTGCTGCCTGCAGGCGGCGCGCCCCCTCCAGATATCCTGTCAGATCCGCCGTCTTGGGCGAATCCAGCTCCACAGCGATCACCTTTTGTCCGGCGTTCAGTTTGCGCAGGAAGGGGTCATCTTTTTCCACCATCTTTTGTTCTGTAGTGGAAAACTGCACTGCCGGAGCCATTTTCCCACCCTGCGGCAGCGCATCCAGCGCTCCACGCAGGGCCGCAATGTGAGCCGGGGTGGTACCACAGCAGCCGCCAAGAATGCGCACACCGGCTGCTGCCAGTTTGGCCTGCTCGGCAGCAAAATATTCCGGCTTGCCCTGATACACGACCCGGGTGCGGGTGACCACCGGGTAACCTGCATTGGGCATAACTGAGAGCGGGATGGTGCAGGGCATGAGCTGGCGCACCAGTTCCCGCATGGCACCGGGAGCCGAAACACAATTCAGACCTACTGCATCCACCATACCGCTGGCCGCAGCCCTCTGCACCAGCTCCCGGATATGTACGCCCTCACGGGTATAGCCGTCCGGCAGGACCGCAAAGGACACCAGCACAAAGGCATCCGGCACCCTGCTGCGGAGCTCTTGCACTGCCGGCAGGATCCCGCTGTCCGAGCTGAGGGTCTCGAACAGAAAATTCTTAGCCCCCAGCCGGGCAAACTCCAGTACCACCCGGGTATAGACCTGCGCCGCCGGGCAGCTTTCCGTCTCCGGGGCAGGGCCAAGGTCTGCAAATACGGCAGCCTCCTGCTCCTGTGCTGCCTGCTGCGCCAATGCCCAGCCTGCCTGCGCCAGCTCCTGCCAGTCCGGCGTACCAGCCGCCGCCATGCGGGGCAGACCAAAGGTATTTGTCTTGATGGCATCCGCACCGGCGGAAATATATTCCCGGTGGACGGCAAGCACGCCTGCCGGGTCGGTCCGGTTTGCCTGCTCACATTCCTGGCCTGCTGCAGACTTATAATAGGTACCCATACCGCCGTCGAACAGCAGCGGGCGTTGTTCCAAGAGCTTTTTCACATCCTGCATAAGGTGCTCTCCCTTCTCCCTATCAAAACACTTGGGTTTTAGTTTAATGCAGATTGCGCTCCCGGTCAAGCGTTTTTCTGTGTTCGTCTTGCGCAGGGGCTGATTTTGTGCTATCCTAGGCATAATTTATAAAGAAAGAAGGAGTTTATCATGCGCCATGCCGGCACACAGGAGATCGAGACTGCGCATCTTTTGCTGCGCAGGCTGCTGCCGCAGGATGCCGGGATGATGTATACGAACTGGGCATCCGACCCGGAAGTGACCCGGTACCTGCGCTGGCAGCCGCACAAAAGTGCGGCCGAGACCCTTGAGCTGCTGGCCGCATGGGAAACGCTTTATCCGAACCCGGACTACTACCAGTGGGCGATCGTGGAAAAAAGCTCCGGTCAGGTAGCCGGCTCCATCAGCCTTTATAATTCGCTGCTGGGTGAACCGCAGCAAAAAACTGCGTGGGCCGGCATGGACCTTGCCGGGGGCATCTGGGAGCCGGGCTATTGCCTTGGCAAACGCTGGTGGAACAAGGGATATATGACCGAAGCATTGTGCGCTGTGGTCCGGTTCTGGTTTTCCTGCACCGACAGCCCGTGGCTCGCCTGCTGCCATGCGGTGGATAACCCTGCCAGCGGCCGGGTGATGGAAAAGGCGGGCTTTGTCTACGACCACGATGCCGAATACCACAGGTTTGACGGCACTGCCGTGCCTTGCCGGGCCTACTGCCTGACACGGGAGCGGTATCAGAGCCTGCGGTAACGTTCTCCCTCTGACGACAGGTCCTCCCCCGGGTGGAGGAAGGCTTTCAACAACTTCTCTTGAACAAGAAAGGAACCTATTTTGAGCGAACTTTATGATATTTTGGTGGAGACCCCTCCTACAAAGGTGATCCTGCTGGCATTGGATCAGGGTTTGTGGGACTGCGAGCGCAGCCTGGCGGAGCTTGCCGCCCTGTGCGAGGCCAACCACATGGAAGCTGTGGGGCAGGTGACCCAGAAGCGCCAGACCCCTGAGACCGGCATCGTACTGGGCAAGGGCAAGCTGGAAGAAGCCAGCCTTGCCGCGGACACGCTGGGAGCCGAGTGCGCCGTATTTGACGGCGAGCTGACCGGCAGCCAGATCCGTAATATTTCCAACGCTCTGGGCGGACTGGAGGTCATCGACCGTACCATGCTGATCCTGGAGATCTTCCGCAGCAGAGCACTGACCAACGAAGGCAAACTGCAGACCGAGCTTGCCATGCTGCGTTACCGCCTGCCCCGCCTGCAGGGCATGGGCGAAGCGCTGAGCCGTCAGGGCGGCGGCGGTGGCGGCGGCGGCGGTGCCCGCCGCGGTGCCGGTGAGACCAAGCTGGAACTGGACCGCCGCCATGTCCACGCCCGCATCGATGCTCTGGCAGAGCGCTTGGCAGAAATGGAAAAGCACCGCGGTGAGAGCCGCAAAGCCCGTGCAAAGACCGGTATGCCGGTGGTCAGTCTGGTCGGCTACACGAACGTGGGTAAGTCCAGCCTGATGAATGCACTGTGCGGCCCGAGCGTTGTGGAAGCCGATATGCTGTTTGCCACCCTGGACCCCACCAGCCGCAAGCTGGTTCTGCCCAGCGGTCTGGCCGTGCTGCTGGTGGACACGGTCGGCTTTGTGTCCCGGCTGCCGCACAATCTGGTGGAAGCGTTCAAGTCCACTCTGGAAGAAGCCGCATGGTCGGATGTCATCATCCGGGTGGCAGATGCCTGCGATGACCAGCGGGAAGAACAGCTTGCCGTGACCGATGAGGTCCTGGATGGGCTGGACTGCGCTGACATTCCCCGCCTGACCGTCTACAATAAGTGCGACAAGCCCGGCGCCATGTCCTTTGATCCAGACATCCTGCTGACCAGCGCCAAGACCGGCTATGGTCTGGAGACCCTGCTCAAAAAGCTGGACGAAGCCCTCAGCGACCGGGTGCACACTCTGAAAGTGCTGCTGCCCTACGACAAGCTCGGGCTTGCTGCTCCCATGCGGGACCGCGGCAGCGTACTGGTGGAGGAATACCGGGAGGATGGATTGTACCTGGAAGGCATCGTCAAGACGGAGGATCTGCATTGCTTCGAGGGATATCTGGTCTGACCTCTTTTCCAAAATTCTCAAAAAACGTTTGGCGGATTTGTACAAAAGCGCCTTTGATTTTTTGGTAGTCTTTCTGATATAATAAAGCTCCAACGAGTGGCAGAAAACTGCGTAAATCCAGTTTTCTGCCACTCGTATTTTTTTATGCTGTTTTTTCAGGAGGAAATAATCAATGGATCATAAACCGAACAAAATGGCGGTGCAGCCCATCCCGCAGCTCATGTTCAAAATGGGCCTGCCGATGGTGCTTTCCATGATGCTGGCAGGCTGCCTTGGGGTAGAGCTGCTGGCAGTGCCGCTGACGAAGATGTTTTCGCTCTCCGGCACCACCTACGCCATGTGTCTGGACTGTATGCGCATCGTGTCGCTGGGCTTTTTATTTGCCAGCCTGTGCATCGCCTTCCAGGGCATTTTTCAGGCATTGGAGTGCGGTGTGGAATCTCTGATCAGCTCCCTGTGCCGTCAGGTGATCTTTGTCCTGCCGCCGGTATGGGTGCTGACCCGCTTTG
>CAYXQN010000087.1:0-7361 GCA_964466825.1 uncultured Faecalibacterium sp.
AAGTATAATACCATACCCCGGGCGGGATGTCAACACTTTTTTGCATCTTTTTTCAGATTTTTTTGTTTTTCTCTTTTGTCTTTCAGAAAACCACAAGAATCATCACGCCGCTTGCTGCCTGCGGCAGCCGCGGCGGGCAAAGCCCTTGCAGTTTTTGAGCAGGTGAGCTATATTATTATATACATTATATTGCAACAAAAGGAGGCCATGGCATGATCCTTACCGTCAACATCGGCAACACCCACATTACTGTCGGCGGTTACGAAAACAACCGCCTGCATTTTTGCGGGCGGTTACACACCGACTCTTCCGCCACTGCCGACGAATATGCCATCCGCCTGTCCAATCTGCTGGCATTGTATAATGCAACCCCCAGCCAGATCGAAGGCGGTATCCTTGCCAGCGTGGTCCCTTCTTTGAGCGAACCGCTGCTGAGCGCTCTCCATATTTTATGTAATGCCCGCTTCCTGACCGTAGGCCCCGGTCTGAAAAGCGGACTGCGGCTCCGTCTGGACAATCCGGCACAATTGGGTGCTGAACTTTTATGCGGCGCCGTTGCAGCACTTGCAGAGTGCCCCGGTCCACTGGTCATTATTTCAGCTGACACTGCGATCTCCATGATGGCTGTTAATGATAAACAAGAACTGGTCGGCGGCGTGATCCTACCAGGTCCGCAAATGGCCATGGATGCATTGGTACAGAATACCGCACAGCTGCCGCAGATCGACTTTTCTGCCAAGGCTCCCGGTTCCATTCTCGGAAAAAACAGCGCCGCCTGTCTGCAGACTGGTTTTATCCTCGGCACCGCAAGCCAACTGGATGGCCTGGCTGCCCGCTTTTGTGAGGAGCTGGGGGAGCAGACCGCTTTCTACGCAACCGGAAATCTTCCATCAGCGATCTGTGATGCCTGCCGCACACCCATCCGTTACCGCAAGACTTTGATCCTGGATGGACTGTATCATATTTGGCAGCGCAACCGGAAGGGCTGACGAAATTCGTTTGCATTTTACTATCAGGTGTGTTATACTATGTTGTACTGATTCGTCAGTACCATTTGCGATCGTAGCTCAGTTGGATAGAGCGTTCGGCTCCGACCCGGAAGGCCAGAGGTTCGAATCCTCCCGGTCGCACCAAAAAGCCAGTGCACATTGTGCACTGGCTTTTTTATTTGCAAGCAGAGCAGGGAAGGAGAAGCATCCTGCAAACTCTGCATCCAAATCTTTTTCCGAAAAAACACCAGCGAGATCGCCACACGGACCGCTTCCTCCAGAGAAAGCAAAAAGTACACCGCCGGGATAGGCAGCTCCAAAACAAATGCCGCTGTCAGCCCCAATGGGACCCCAAAGCCCCATGTACCGATGGTATCTATGATCATTGCAATTTTTGTTTTCCGCCGCTGCGCAAAATACCGTAGCGATCGCAGCGCCTCTGGCCCCCATCGTAGTTGTCATCTGTGCCAGCAGGATATCCGCCATGCTGGGAACATACTGACGCTCCTCCGCAATGTCCACGATGCGTACCCGCTGTTCGCTGTTGTTCCATCTTGCGTTTCCTCTCTTAAAACAGCCCTTCCGGCAGGCAGATATCCATCTTTGGCACCTTTGTCCAGTCGAACTCCTTTACAAGGCTCTCCGGTGTACGGGGAGCCGGCTCCGGCTGCAAGCCATACGCAAACGCCAATTTGCCCACGATCTCGGGGGCGGTGTATTTTTCCCGAAGGTTTTCCAGACTCTGATCGCCGTCCCGCTTGGACAGCCGGCGTCCATCCGGCGCCAGCAAAAGGGGACAGTGCGCAAACTTTGGTGCCTGCAGCCCCAAAAGGCGATACAGATAAAGCTGGCGTGCAGTAGAAGAAAGCAGATCCGCACCACGCACTACTTCGGTCACACCCATCCGGGCATCGTCCACTACCACAGCAAGCTGATAAGCAAACACGCCGTCTGCCCGGCGCAGATAGAAGTCTCCGCAGTCCTGCAGCAGATTCTCCGCGTGGAGCCCCATGCAGCCATCCTCAAAGGCAATGTCCTCATCCGGAACGAGCAGCCGGTATGCCGGAGCTTTTTTCAGACGTTTTTCAGCGATCTCTTCCTCGGTCAGCCCCCGGCAGGTTCCCAGGTAGATCACATTGCCGTCCGAGGCATGGGGCGCACTGGCGGCGTGGAGCTGCGCCCGGGAACAAAAACAGGGGTAGACCAGACCCTGCTTTTGCAGACGCTCAAACGCAGCCGTATAAATATCGGTGCACTCGCTCTGGTAGTAGGAACCGTTCGGCCCGCCGTGGCTGCCACCCTCATCCCAATATAACCCCAGCCAGTCCAGATCCTGCTCCAGCAAGTCGGCATAGCGGCGGGGGCAGCGCCCGACATCCAGATCTTCGATACGCAGCACGATCCGGCCGCCCTGATGTTTGGCGCTGAGCCATGCCAGCAGACTGCAGGCCAGGTTGCCCAGATGCAGCCTGCCGCTGGGGCTGGGGGCAAACCGCCCGACCGCCCCGCTCACAGGCTCAGTCTCCACTGGCCGTCCTCCGGCTGGAAGATAGGAGTGTTATAGTAGGCAGCGCAGGCTTCTGCCAGATACTCAGCATCGGCGCAGCTTGCGGTCTCCATCGCAGAGTGCATCGCCAGCTGACCCACACCGATATCCACCATCGGCATCAGGATCTGATGCCCCAGCAGATTGCCCAGTGTACTGCCGCCCGCCACATCTGCACGGTTTGCAAACACCTGCACCGGCACACCCGCCTTTTCGCAAATGGCCGTAAATGCTGCACCGGTCAGACCGCTGGTCGTGTAGGTCTGGCGGGCATTGTATTTGAGGATCACACCGCCGCCCATTTTGACCGGGTTCAGCGGGTCGCTTTTTTCCGGGTGATTGGGGTGGGTCGCGTGGCCGTTATCCGCACTGAGCAGCAGGGAATTGGTGCGGGCACGGATGCTCTGCTCGCAGCTTACCCCCATGCTTTCTTCAATACGGGCCAGCACATCCGCCATCAATGTACCCTCGGCACCCTGGCGGCTGGAGGACCCCACTTCCTCATTGTCAAACATCACCCACAGATCGCCACGGCCTGCTTCCTCGCCACGGCCCTGCAAAAAGCCCCACAGGGTGGTATAGGCGCACTCCAGGTCATCGATCCGGGCTGACATAAAGTATTCGCCTGCCAGACCCACCTTCTGGGCACGCTCAGTGGTACAGAGCACCAAATCCGAACCGAGGATATCCTCCGGTGCGACCCCTGCCTCGGCGGCAAGGACCGTCTTCAGGCTGCCGCCCTCTGCACCAAAGATGGGCTGCAGATCGATCTGAGGGTTATATTTCATACCGGTGTTGGCTTCCCGGTTAAAATGGATGCACAGGTTGGGGATGACCGCCAGTGCCTGCTGCGGGTGGACAAGGCGGCTTTCGATGCCTTTCCCGGTGCGCACCAGCAGGCGGCCCGCCACGCTCAGAGGGCGGTCGAACCATGTGGACATGAGCATTCCGCCGTAGCCTTCCGTCTCCGCACGGGCAAAGCCGTGGTCTGCGCCGTCCAGCAGCTTGATACGCCAGGTGGGAGCATCACTATGGCTGGCCGCTGCGTGCCAGCCGGTCAGTTCGCCGGTGGGCATCCGCCATGCAAGGATGGCCGAACCGTTGCGGGTGGTATAGTATTTTCCGCCGGGCACAAGCTGCCATGCGGCACTTTCCGGGCAGTTGACATAACCCTCTGCTTCCAGGATACGGGCCGCCTCGGCCACCGCATGGAAGGGGCTGACGCCTGCATTGAGAAAGTCGAACATTTTTTCGATGGAGAACTGCATTTTGAAAACTCCTTTTGAAAGGCTTTTTACACCGTTTTTTTGAACCAATTATATGCCCTGCAGGGGCAAAGGTCAATCCTTGTGCCGCCAGCCTTGGCTGCAAAAAAATCCCTGCGCAGCGATCTGCACAGGGAAAGATCTCTCAAGTTTTGTTGATCAGGCCTTTTTGGTCCAGCTGGTCAGTCTGGCCGCAAAGCCGCCCAGCATCCCGCCGCCAAAATGGCCCGAATCTGCCACCTGACCGCTGGCTGCAGTCTGGGTATCCACCACCGCATCTGCTGCCAATAGTTCATAGCTCTGCTCCGGCATCACATCTGCCGAACAGTACAGCAGGTATCCCGTATCACAGGGGGCCGTACCGCTGCACAGCACATTGCCTGCTGCATCTTCAATAGAAAAGCTCTGTCCCTCCGCAAACAGGGTCTGTGCGCTGCCGCCGAACAGACCAAAGTTTTCTTCATCCTTCGGGTCCATTGGCTGCCTGCCCTGCGGCTGCTCCGGCGGGGTCTGGCCATCCGGTGCACCTTGCGCAAACTGCCCCTCCGGCATCCGCTCCGGCAGGTCTTCCGGCGGCTGACCGGGGTCCTTCTGGCCAGCCATGCCGGGACGGCCGCCGCCAAAGCCGCCGCCCATGCCGTTGTTGCTGCCATAGACCACACAGCCCTGCTCTGTGACAAGGCTCAGGCCCATGCCGCTGCTGCCGCCGCCGGCCAGCACGGTACCGCCGGTGATCCGGATCGTTCCGTCTGCATCCAGCGGCTGGTTGTCTGCACGGTTTGCCGTCCAGACCTCCACATAGCCGCCGGAGATGGTCATATCGCCGTTGGAGTCAAAGCCATCGCCAGAAGCCGAATACGCCACGATGCTGCCGCCAGAGATGTTGATCGCAAACGCATAGCTCTCCAGGTCGCTGTTGGCCGCATTCAGGCAGTCGTCGTTTGCCTGGATCGAGATATTGCCGGACAGGATGTTCAGCTCTGCGCCCTCAATGCCTTCTTCGCAGCCGGTAATGGTGATCGACGGGCCAGCAGTGCCCTCAGCACCCACGTTCAGCACCAGATCACAGTGCAGCGCATCATCGCCCGCAAAGATGGTCAGATCACCGCTTTCCACATTCAGCAGCTGCTCCGCATTGACCGCATCGTTCACCGGTGCGTCAATGTCCAGTGTCAGCTCCCGGATGGTCAGGCTGGCCGCACGGCCGTCCAGCTCGCAGCCGGACTTGATGCCGTTTTTGCCCTTGGAGACAATGCGCAGCACACCGGTGCCTTCCAGCACGACCTGCGAGCCATCCTTGCACTTGATGACCGCATTTTCCGCATTTTCATTCTTCGGGAAATCATCGTCGTTGTTTTTTGCGCTGTCGGTCAGGGTATTGACCGACCCAGCCGCCGCACGGATCGTCACCTCCGTGGATTTGGCACAGACGATGGGTGCCGTATCTGTGCTGGTCAGGGTAAGGCCGTTCAACAGCAGGGTCACACCGGTGGTGCCTTTTTTCACCTTGACCGAACCATCCTCACAGCTGCCGGACAGCTGGTACACGCCTGCCTTGTCGATGGTCAGCGCAGTGCCCTCCACTTCATATCCGGTCTCACGGCCAGAGACCGTGATGCCGCCATCGGCAAACACCAGAGTGGTATCCGCCTTGAGTTCTTCTACAGCGTTGGTGCTGATCGCCGTTGCTGCCGTGCTTTCGGAACCTGACGATGCCGTATTGCAGCCTGCCAGTGTCACCGTCAGCGCTGCCGCCAGCAGCAGAGCAGTGGTTTGTTTCATCATAGGAAATTCCTCCCAAACATTTTGTTCTGCTGCAAGCATATCATCGGAAGGTGATAACTTTGCGAAAATAAAGTTGATGTTTTTTGAAAAAACAAACAGCCGCCTGCTGTCAGGCGGCTGCACTTTTCCACAAGTTCCAGTCAGGATGTTCAAAACTCACCCGCCTGCAGCTTGTGCAGCACTTCGTGCAGGCTGCTGCACTGTGCGGTGAACAGCTGCTGCATTTCCGGGGTGGCAGGCATCAGGTCCGGCACCATCACGGTGACAAAGCCGCCCGCTGCGCCGGCACGGATGCCGTTGTGGCTGTCCTCCAGCACAAGGGTGCGGGCAGGGGAGGTGCCCAGCTTTTTTGCCGCAAGCAAAAAGATCTCCGGATTGGGTTTGGAGTCCGCCACATCCTCACCGGAGACCACCGCCTTGAAGTAATGGCCCAGGTCCCAGTTTTCCAGATGATGCAGGATAGAGGCACGGCGGCTGGAAGATGCCACTGCCATAGGGATCCCCTGCGCATCCAGCCAGGCCAGCAGCTCGTCCAGACCCGGCTTTTTGGGCACCGGAGCCTCAAACGCCCGGTCCGCCTCCCGGTGCAGCGCATCCTTGATGGCCTCCGTATCACAGTCCTCGCCATAGAACTGGCGCAGGATCCGGCTCATGCTCTCGCCTGCACTGCCGCGGGCTGCGTCATCCAGCCCTTCTTTGTATTCAAGGCCCAGCGTAGCCAGTGCCGGCTGCCAGAAGGTCGCCCACATCTTTTCTGTATCAAACATCAAGCCATCCATATCAAAGATCACGCCATCGATCATTGCCAAAAACTCCTTTCGGGCCATACACATCTCGTTTTTGCTATTGTAACACGTTTTTAGCAGATTGCACAATGGTTTGCTGGCAATTTGACGCAACTTAACAAGGCGAAAGATGAAACATTTTTCGATTCCTTGAAAAACGCCGTGGGGACATTATAATAGAAAACAACATTTGGATCCTGCGCTGTGCGCTTTGTTTTAGATTCAGGAAAGAGGGAAAGTATCATGTTGGATATCAAGATCACCCGTACTACCGCTCCCAAGGAAAAACCTGCGGACGAGACCAAGCTCGGCTTTGGCAAAAAGTTTACCGACCATATGTTTGTTATGGATTACACGGAGGGCGAAGGCTGGCACGATCCCCGCATCGTACCGTATGGCCCCTTTGCGCTGGACCCCGCCACGGTGGTGTTCCACTACGCACAGGAGATCTTTGAGGGCATGAAGGCATACCGCACTGCCGACGATACGATCCAGTTGTTCCGCCCCGAGTGCAACGCAGCCCGTATGCAGGACTCCGCCGACCGTCTGTGCATCCCCAGGATCCCGGTGGAGGATTATATCCAGGCTGTCAAGGCTCTGGTGGACATCGACCGCGACTGGGTGCCTCATACCGACGGCGCTTCGCTGTACATCCGTCCCTTTGTCTTTGCAACGGATGTCGGCCTGGGTGTGCACGCATCCAAGCACTACACCTTCTGCATCATCTGCGCACCGTCCGGCGCTTATTACGCCGAGGGCATCAACCCGGTGCGCATCTACGTTGAGGACGAATACATCCGTGCCGCCCCCGGCCTGACCGGCTTTACCAAGTGCGGCGGCAACTACGCTGCTTCCATCAAAGCCGGCGAGCTGGCCGAGGAGCAGGGCTACGCACAGGTGCTCTGGCTGGACGGCGTTGAAAAGAAGTACGTTGAAGAAGTTGGCAGCATGAACATCATGTTCAAGATCGACGGCAAGGTGTACACCGCTG
>CAYXQN010000088.1:0-7340 GCA_964466825.1 uncultured Faecalibacterium sp.
TCCCCGCAAGTGAGTTTGGTGTGTTTGAATAACGCTCTGAACGGTTAAGACAGATGGACCTCCTGCTGCTGAATTTCGGCAGCGGGAGGTTTTTCTGCGTCGGGAAGGGAAAAAGAACGACTTGATAGTTGTTTTTTGGAAAATGGAAAAAACGGTTGAAAAGCGCAGGAGTGGGTGCTATGATTGCGAAAAAACACGGCTTTTGTAATGGGAAGTCGCTCAAAAGGAAGCGGTAAAAATGGAAAAGGTGGTGCACTGGGTCGCCGGCCTTATGGCGGGTGTTATGGTATTGTTGGTTGCAGTGTCTTGCGGACAAGCACCTGCAGGGGCTCTGACGAAGTTGGAGGGAACACCATCGCACTGGCTGGTATTAGAATCGTCACGAAGAATAACAAAAGAAGCAGTACTTGATGTAAAAAGAAAAAATCAAATTTTTTTGCAAAAACCCCTTGCAAAATGTGGAGAAGTGTGGTATCATAATTGAGCTGCAGTTGTGCTGCTATAGCTCAGTTGGTAGAGCGCATCCTTGGTAAGGATGAGGTCTCCAGTTCAAATCTGGATAGCAGCTCCACAGTTTGGCCGCCTGGACTTGTATAAAGTCCGGGCGGTTTTCTTTTTGCGTATACTTGTTAATCTGTTGTCAAATTAAACAAAATAAATACCGTTCTTTCCACGATTTGTCCAATTGAAGTTTGGGCTGGATTGCGGTACAATAGGTGCAGTGCGATTGGCAATTTTTTCACATTGTCAACCTGAAAACTAAAGAGAGTATTTTTATATATCGTTGGAGGTTTTTATTATGGCTCGTTTTACTCTGCCCCGTGATCTGTATCACGGCAAAGGTTCTCTGGAAGCTCTGAAGTCCTTTACTGGTAAAAAGGCAATGATCTGCGTTGGCGGCGGCTCCATGAAGCGTTTTGGCTTCTTGGATCGTGCAGTGGATTACCTGAAGGAAGCTGGCATGGAAGTCGAGCTGTTCGAGGGCATCGAACCCGATCCTTCTGTCGAGACCGTTATGCGCGGTGCAGACGCTATGCTCAAGTTTGAGCCCGATTGGATCATCGCTATTGGCGGCGGTTCTCCCATCGACGCTGCAAAGGCAATGTGGATCAAGTATGAGTATCCCGAGATCACCTTTGAGGATATGTGCAAGGTCTTCGGCATTCCTCCGCTGCGCCGCAAGGCACACTTCTGCGCTATTTCCTCTACCTCCGGTACTGCTACCGAGGTGACTGCATTCTCCATCATTACCGACTACGAGAAGGGCATCAAGTACCCCATTGCTGACTTTGAGATCACTCCCGACGTGGCTATCGTTGATCCGGACCTGGCAGAGACCATGCCCAAGAAGCTGGTTGCTCACACCGGTATGGACGCTATGACCCATGCTGTCGAGGCTTATGTTTCTACCGCAAACTGCGACTTCACCGATCCTCTGGCTATCCATGCTATCCGTATGATCCAGAGCGACCTGGTGGACAGCTACAACGGCGATATGGCAAAGCGTGACTCCATGCACAATGCACAGTGCCTGGCTGGTATGGCATTCTCCAATGCTCTGCTGGGTATCGTCCACTCTATGGCTCACAAGACCGGCGCAGCCTTTGCTGACTACGGCGCACACATCATCCACGGCGCTGCAAACGCAATGTACCTGCCCAAGGTCATCGCCTTCAACGCAAAGGATCCTGTTGCTAAGAAGCGTTACGGTGTCATCGCTGACGAGATGAAGCTGGGCGGCGCAAACGACGATGAAAAGGTCGAGCTGCTGATCGCTTACCTGCGCAAGATGAACGACGATCTGAACATTCCTCACTGCATCAAGAACTACGGTGCGGACTCCTATCCCACCGAGCAGGGCTTTGTGCCTGAGGAAGTCTTCCTGGAGCGTCTGCCCGAGATCGCAAAGAATGCGATCGGTGACGCCTGCACCGGCTCCAACCCCCGTCAGCCCAGCCAGGAAGAGATGGAGAAGCTGCTCAAGTGCTGCTACTACGACACTGAGGTCGACTTCTAATTAAACTTATCCGACTTCCCATATTCTGCTTCCCCCGCAGGGATCATCCCTGCGGGGGAATTGTTTTGCAAAATCACTTATAAAATGCGTTAATTTTTGGTCAAATTGCGGTTGACGGGGGTGTTAATAAAGGACTAAAATAAAGTGGGATTTGCATGGTCCCACCAATTACGCCCGGCCGATCTGGGAGAATGGAGGTCTCTTTGGGGTTATTATTTCGAATGTGAGGCGCTCTCTGTTGTTTGGAGAGAAAAACCGAAAGGATGCGGAAAAATGAATAAAAAACTACGTCGGCTTGCGCTGCTAGTCCTGACGCTATGCTTTGCGGGAAGCATGGCGCTTTTGGCAAACGCAGATACCCTTGCAGAAGACGAGGAACTGATTGGCAGTGCCTGGTGCGAAAAGTGCCAGGCTGAAACAGTTCATTTGATGAAGGGCTATGTTCACCAGACCTGTACAGAGCCGGGATATTCCGGCGACATTTACTGCTCTGTTTGCAGAACATTGCTGGAAACAGGTGAGGTGAAAGATCCGGAGCATACCTTTGAGTATACGACCTCAAAGGTGGATTGGGCATGGAGGAATGATGATGGCACGATCACGCTGTCCGGCTCGCTCAAGTGTATGTTCTGCGAGGAACGATACGATGCCGGAAGCATTAGCTGCGGGTATGATGGATCCGAGCAGATCGCTTACACAGTGGTACATGAAGCGACTTGCAAAGGGAACGAAGTGCGTAACTACTATTACGCAGGCCAATTTGATTACGATATCCCTACGCAGGACTATGAAGTTCCCAATACCAAGCTAAACCATGGTTTTGGCGAGAATGGTCCCAGTGAGTATGTTCTGACCGGTAGCTATAATAATGTTAAGCTGATGGCTAAAGGCGTCTGTGCTGCAGGCGGAGAACCGTGTGAGGAAAAAGTTGCGGGTGTGGTAATTTCTTCTGAGAATATGGATGATGCTACCTGCCAGAAAAATGACCATATCCGTTACTATGTGGATGGCAACGATGCCGTTGAAGATTTGGTGCTTGAGATCCCGAACAGCACGGTAGAGCATAGCAGTGCCGATGATGATGGCGAATTTATTTGGAGTTTTGATTCTAAAACGGAAACGGCTTCGCTCGTTTTCTCGGCTGATTGCCAGTGGTGCGGTATCCATATAAGTGACCAGTGCCCGCAGGAGTATATCGTCAAAGAAGTTCTTCAAGAGGCAAACTGTGAACGGGAAAAGAAAATCCGGTTCTGGATGCTCAATGATCCGGAACAGAGCTATGTAAAGGAAGGGGTCTTTTCCATTCCGGGGTCCAAACTGTCCCACGCTTTTGGCGACAACGGCCCCACTGAATATGTTTGGAGCGGCGAGTATGGAAAGATCAAGCTGACAGCCAAGGGAATTTGTGAGAGCTGCAATAAACTGTTCAGTGAGGATGTTCCAGAGGAATATATCTCTGTTGATCAACTGAACGATGCTACCTGCCAGAAAAACGGCCACGCTCGGTATTATGTTAAAACAAATCCGGCCATTAAGGATTACACGGTGGAGATTCCGGACAGCAAATCGTCCCACAATTATAAGGCGACTTACTATTATTATTTGGGCGATTACGGCCGGTTCACCTGTGTCCGGCCGAATCAGATTGAGATTACTCGAGTGGCGGTTTACTGCCAGACGCTTGGCTGTAATGCGCACGAGGAAATTGATTGCAGTGGGCTGATCCTGGATCTGGAAGAAAATGTGCAGACGACTTGCGAGACGGATGGATACTATGTAGTGCCTGCTTTTGCGGTCAAGACTTTGGATGGACAGGAAGTTCAGGTGGAGTCGAAGCAATACAATGAAAAGGCAGGCCATTTCTTTATCGAGGAGAATGCAGAGTTCCACTGGGCTGGTTATGGGGATGATGTAAAGCTTTGGTTTGATCTTCCTTGTGAACGCTGTGGAACTCTCTATGAAGGTGAGGAAACGGTATTTCCTTTGGAATACATCAGTTTTGAAGTGCAGCAAGAGCCTACTTGCCAGAAAAATAAAGTTGTGCGCTATTGGGCATTGAATGATCCGGAATGTGAAATTGTTCCGGAGTACGTTGTAGAGATTCCGGATAGCAAGGCGGATCACGAGGGAGATGATCATGGTCCGTATCAATTTGTATGGAGTATGACCTCCAAATATCCGCATACAGTTTCCTTGACGGCTGTTGGTCGTTGCGAGTGGTGCAAGGAGATGGTTGCCGAAGTGGAAGTTCCGGAAGAATACATCAGGTCCGAAATTGTGAAAAAAGAGACTTGTACGACAAACCGAATTGAACATTATTGGTGCACGCTGGATCCGGATAACTACGCCTGTGAAATCCCTGATTACACGGTAGAGATTCCGGGGACAGGAATGCATCACAATGCGACTGTCTGGTCTTATGATATTGATTTTACCAGCGACACAACAGCTACGGTAGAGTTTGTTTGTGACTTTATTTGCTCGGAATGTGGCTATGTGAATAATTATCATACAGTTCCAGTTAAAGTCGATGCAATTGAGGCAAAACGACCGACTTGTCTCAACGATGGATATGTTGTTGTGCCGGATGTGAGTGCTGACCAGCAAATCACTGGCGATAAGGTGACAACGATTATTCCAATCATTCGTAAGGGCGGAACGATTGATTTGCCCAGGGCAAGTGTTCATACCCCGTCCTCGGAGCGTGTGGGGGTTGTGGAAGCTACCTGCACCACTGCTGGGTACACAGGCGATCTGTATTGTACCAAGTGTGGCGGACTGGCGGAGAGCGGCCGCGAGGTCTCGGCTCTGGGCCACGACTACAGCAGCTATTATTTCAACAATGATGCTACCTGCACCAGCGGTGGTACGGGTACAGCTTACTGCCGTCGCTGCGGCGAGACCGAAACGGTTTCCTTCAGTGATGCGCTGGGCCATAAGGCAGAGCTGGTAAATGCAAAGGCGGCTACTTGTATGTCGGAAGGTTATACTGGCGACAGTGTATGCAACGTTTGCGGCAAGGTCCTGACACGAGGCAAGACCGTTGCGGTGACAGACCATAAGGCGGTGCGTGTAAATGCAAAGGCGGCTACTTGTACGGCAGAAGGTTATACCGGCGATACCGTATGCGGTATGTGCGGCAAGAGCATGAGCCAAGGTGAGGCGATTGCAGCGACCGGTCACAGCTTTACGGCAGTGGATGAGGCCTACTCGATCTGCACCGGTTGTGGCGCAGAGCAGGGAACACCGCGTCTGACTGTGGTGGAAGATGTTGTGGTGGAGCAGCCTGTCAATGCTCCGGCGGCGTCCCTTGTGGTGCGCACGACGGCAGCACCTGCGGCGGAGTCTTCTGCTACAGCAGTGGAAAGCAACGAGCCGAAGATCCTGATCATTGAGTATATCCCGGAAGTTGTGATCGAAGCAGCAGAGGCTGACCAGCAGGAGGAAGGCGAACTGACCATTCAGCTCCCCGCAGAGCAGGTGGAAGGTTATGTGCTGTACCTGGTGCAGGAAGATGGTACCAAGATCAAGGTGCCGGTTGTGTTTGAGGATGGAAAGGCTGTTATCAGACTCAACCATAAGCTGAACTTCCGCAGCAATTGGGTCATCCGCATGGAGCGTGCGGAACAGGCATAAGCGCCTGCGGACCTATTAAATAACAGTAAAAGCCGCCGTCCGGGTGCTGACCCCTACCCGGACGGCGGCTTTGTGTTATTAGTAGTGTTACAGAAACAAAAACCGCCCAGACTTTTTGCAAAGTCTAGGCGGTGCTTTGTGGAGCTGCTATCCAGATTTGAACTGGAGACCTCATCCTTACCAAGGATGCGCTCTACCAACTGAGCTATAGCAGCAAATGGCGACCCGGATCGGGCTCGAACCGACGACCCCCAGCGTGACAGGCTGGTGCTCTAACCAACTGAGCTACCGGGCCATGATCGCTCAAGTGTCTTTCTCCGTGGCGATTGCCGCGGAACGAAAGTTATTATACCGGAAAGACGGACTCTTGTCAAGCACTAATTTGAAAAAAAGAGAAAAATATAGAAGTATATTTTTGTGTGCCGGAGAATGTTCGATTTTATTGAAAAAAGCCTTTGTCTTTCGACAAAGGCTTTTTCCATGGCAGGGGTAGTAAGTTTCGAACTCACGGCACGCGGTTTTGGAGACCGCTGCTCTACCAGCTGAGCTATACCCCTATATGAATGACACTCGCTGAATGCTTGATTATTATATCCCATCCGGTTGCGAATGTCAAGCATTTTTTTTCAATTCAGGGATTTTTTGTACTGCAGCCGCAGCAGCCTTCTTTTTGCGCTGAACGGTCCATAGCGGTGAGCTCGTTGGCAAGCTGCTCCAAAGAGACGCTGTCGATATATTGATTGATCACCTCGTCCAGACCGGCCCAGAACGGCAGGGTAAAGCACTGGTCAGACATAGGACATTCATTCGTCTGGCTGCCAAGGCAGGGGATAGGGGCAACGCTGCCCTCAATGGCCCGCAGGATCTCGCCGGCAGAATAATCGGCAGGAGCTTTGGTCAGGCGGTAACCGCCCTGGCTGCCGCGTTCACTTTTGACCAAACCTACCCGTGCCAGCGGGGTAACGATCTGCTCCAGGTATTTCAAACTCAGGTTCTGCCGCTCACTGATCTCCTTGAGGGAGACGGTGGTGCCCGGTGCATAGCGGGCAAGCTCTGCCATCAGACGCAGCGCATAGCGGCTTTTGGTGGAAAATTTCATGGTCGATACGCTCCTTATCTTTCTTTAGTATAGCACGATGCGCCGGATTTGCAAAGCAAAACTCTTGTGCAAACAAAAAAGGTCTGATATCATATGATGGAGAGAGTATGATCTGTTAAGAGGAGTTGAGACCATGAGCGAAAAGATCAATACGGCGGCGGCGATCCGTCTGTTGGATGCAGGCAAGGCGCAGGCGGTGGATGTCCGGGAGCCGGACGAATACGAAGTGGGGCATATCCCCGGAGCAAAGCTGCTGCCGCTGGGAGATGTGTGCAGCCGGGCTGCGGAGATAATGCCGGATAAGAATGCCACCTGGCTCATTTATTGCCGCACCGGCCGCCGCAGTGCGGAGGCAGTACAAAAGCTGGAAAAGCAGGGTTACACAGATCTGTATGATCTGGGCGGTATTCTGAGCTGGCCCTACGAGATCGAGGGCGACTTTGAAGGACATTTTTAATAGAAGCAGTACGGAAAAGCCAGCCGCACAAAGCACAGAAAGGACGTTCTCTATGGCATTTTATGCAAAAGAGTTTGCGGGCAGCCACTGCGGCTGCCGTTACCAGCAGGACTACCGCCCCACCCTTGGCA
>CAYXQN010000089.1:0-7305 GCA_964466825.1 uncultured Faecalibacterium sp.
GCTGCTGGGCAGCTACTTCCACATTGCGATGAACGGAGCGGCTTCGGCGGAAAAGATCTTCAGGCTCCTTGCCGCAGAAGAACCTGTGGATGGCAGCAAAGCGGTGGGTACAGATACCGCTCTTGCGCTGGATAAGGTCACCTTTGGCTACGAAAAAGACCGAACCATCCTGAAAGAGGTTTCGCTTGAGATCCCGCAGGGCAGCTTTGTCTCGCTGGTGGGCGAGAGCGGCTGCGGCAAGAGCACCGTTGCAGCACTGCTGTCCGGCAGCCGCACCGGGTATACCGGCAGCGTGACTCTGGGCGGGGTGCCGGTAACGCAGCTCAAAGCCGCAGAGCGGATGCGAACCCTGACGCTGGTGCCGCACAACGCTGCCATCTTCAAGGGCACAGTGGAAACGAACCTGCGCATGGCAGCGCCGGATGCCACCGAAGCGCAGCTCTGGGCGGCGCTGGAACAGGTGAATCTGGCGGACTTCTGCCGCAGCCAGAACGGTCTGTACACGGTGCTGCATGAAGGCGGCTCCAACCTGTCCGGCGGGCAGCGCCAGCGCCTTGCCATGGCACGCGCGCTGTTGTACGACAGCCCCATCTATCTGTTCGACGAAGCGACCTCCAACGTGGACGCAGAGAGCGAGAACGATATCATGGCCGCCATCCGCAGTCTGGCCGGGCGCAAGACGGTCATCCTTATTTCGCACCGGCTGGCGAACGTGGTGGACAGCGACTGCATCTATGTGATGGAGAAGGGCTGCATCGTGGAGCAGGGCAGACACAAGGAACTGCTGGCGGAACAGGGCGTTTACAGCTGCCTGTTCACCGCACAAAAGAAACTGGAAACACTGGGCAGGGAGGAAACGGCATGAAAGAGACGACACATCGCAGCCCGCTTGCCATCGTGCGGCGGCTGATCGTTCTGGTAAAGCCAATGCTGCCCATTATGCTGGCAGCCATCGTGATGGGCGTGGCGGGATACTTCTGCGCCACCTTCATCACCATCTTTGGCGGCTTTGGGATCCTGGCGGCGCTTGGGCTGGAGAGCCCGGTGCATACGACCGGGCTGGCCTTTGGCTGCATCGTGGTGTTTGCGCTGCTGCGGGGCATCCTGCGTTATGCAGAGCAGGCGTCCAATCATTATATTGCATTCAAGCTGCTGGCGCTCATCCGGGACAAGGTCTTTGGTGCGCTGCGCCGCCTGACCCCCGCAAAGCTGGAAGGGCGTGACAGGGGCGATCTGATCTCACTGATCACGGCGGACATCGAAGCGCTGGAGGTGTTCTACGCCCACACCATCTCGCCGGTGTGTATCGCCATCCTCTGTGTGACGGGCATGACCGCCTTTGTGGCGGGCTATCATCCGCTGGCGGCGCTGGTACTGCTGGCAGGATATTTGCTGGTGGGTGTGGTACTGCCCATCTGGAGTGCAAAACGGGGCGATAAAGCGGCCCGTGAATACCGCAAAGCGTTGGCTGACACGAATAGCTATGTGCTGGAAAGTCTGCGCGGGCTGCGGGACACCCTGCAGTACCAGGATACCGCAGACCGTGCGGCAGGCATCGCTGCCCACAGTGAGACATTGGGCGAAAAGCAGAAGGCATTGAAATACCGGGAAGGTATTACGGTCGCTGTGACCAACACACTGATCCTGCTGACCGCAGTGGCAGTGCTGACAGTAAGTGCCTGGCTGTATCAGAAAGGCGAAATAAGCAAGGCAGGCGTACTGATCTGCACCTTGTCGGCGCTGGGATCGTTTGGACCGGTAGTGGCGCTGGCGAACCTTGGTGCAAGCCTGACGCAGGTGTTTGCAAGCGCAGACCGTGTGCTGGATCTGCTGGATGAAGTGCCGGTGACAGCGGATGTGACCGACGGCGAGGATACTGAGTTTGATGGCGCCCGGGCGGAAAAGGTCAGCTTTGCCTACGACGGTGAGGAGGTCCTGCATGAGCTGAGCCTTGCTATCCCGGAGGGGAAGATCGTAGGCATCACCGGGCGTTCCGGCAGCGGAAAATCCACCTTCCTGCGGCTGCTGATGCGTTTCTGGGATGTGAAGGACGGGCGCATCCGGTTTGGTGCGCAGGATATCTGCCGGGTGAATACGGCAGCGCTGCGCCGGCAGGAAAGCCTTGTGACGCAGGAGACGGAGCTGTTTGATGACACCATCGAGAACAACATCCGCATCGCAAAGCGGGATGCGACCCATGAGGAGGTGGAGGCCGCCTGCAAAAAGGCTGCACTGGATGAATTTATCCGCAGTCTGCCCAAGGGCTACGATACCCCGGTGGGCGAGCTGGGCGGAGCACTTTCCGGCGGCGAGCGCCAGCGCATCGGCGTGGCACGGGCATTCTTGCACGATGCGCCCTTTGTGCTGATGGATGAGCCGACCTCTAACCTTGACAGCCTGAACGAGGGTATCATCCTGCGGTCCATCCGGGAGGAATGCAAGGATAAGACCGTGCTGCTGGTCTCTCACCGTAAGTCTACGATGGCGGCGGCAGACCTGAGCTTTTCGGTTGAAAGCGGACGGCTGAGCTGACAGAAACAAAAAGAGATAGCCATACAGTGGTGATACCGTATGGTTATCTCTTTTTTAGGATTCAGAGAAGGGAGGCCTGGGCCAGACGTTGCCGAAGCAGAGGGCCGACGGAGCAGGCCAGCAGGATTTTGATGAGGTCAAAAGGCAGAAACGGAAGAACGCAGATCAACAGGGCCTGCTGCAGGCTGCAGGACGTTTGAAACCAGAACCAGATGGTGCCGCAGGCATAACAGGTGGTGTGGCCCAGTAAAAATCCAAACGCAGAAGGGAGCGCACAGCCACCGCTTTTTTCAACCGCCAGACCACCGAGCCAGGCGATAAAAAGATAACCCACCAGATAGCCGCCGGAAGGGCCGGAGAGTGCCCCGAGCCCTGCCTGATAGCCGGAATAGACCGGAAGACCGATGACCCCCAAAAGCAGATAGAGGGAAACGCTGAGCAGTGCCCGTTTGCAGCCCAGGGTCCAGGCAGTGAGACATACGATCAGGGTGGCCAGCGAAATGTGGATGGGACCAATGGGGAGCGACAGCGGAGAAAGGATACTGAGAAGCGCTGCCATAAGAGCAGGAAAGACCATCTGACGGGCGGTGAAGTGTTGCCGCTGCATTGTGAGAAAGGCTCCTTTCAGAAAAGTGGACTGTCGCAAGTATAACCGTCGGCGGGGTGTCCGTCAACCGGGAAAGGAAAATCTGCTTGCTTTTTTGAGACGGTGGGATATACTGAAAACAAAAGCTGAAAGGATGGGGAAAAACGATGGGCGGAGGATATGTGACAAGGCCGGATATGGGGATGAATCAGCCGGACCCGGCTCATCCGTTGACCGAGTTCTATCTGCTGGTGCAAAATGCGCTGGAACAGGCTGGCAGCTTTGCAATGCCGGCTCTTTATGCGGGGCTGCAGGCCCCGGCCAGGAGGATCTACAGGGAGGAAGCGGAAGAATATCTGCGGCTTGCCGCAGGCCCGGAGGAGGGCATGACCCGGCTGCAGGCTCCGGCAAACCTGCAGCTGTTGTACAGTACCCTTGCGGTGATGCCGGATGGTACACCGGCTGCACTGATGCTGACGGAATCTGGAACGAGAGCTGTGACAGCAGTGCAGCTGCTGCCGCCCTTTGTGTGGGAGGACCCGCTGCCGCCGCTGCCGGACTGCCCGGCGGCAATGAGTTTGCAGCTGACCATGCAGGATGTGGAGCAGATCGATCTGGACCCGGCAGGACTGGGACAGAGACTGACGCAGGCTGCTGCGAACAAGCGTTGGCTGCGGCACCCAAGAGTGGAAACCTTTTTGGCAGAACGGGTGGCGCTGCTGCAGCGGGTGTATCGTCGCTGAGACCGGAAAACAACATGCGGAGGGGGCTTTACAGGAGCACCCTCTTTTGTTTTTGACGTTTTCATGTTATACTAGCTCTGATAGTCGGAAGATATCCGACGGGAGTGGAAAAAGTTTTGATAAAAGAAACGGACGATGGAAGGTCGTGTGATTTATTTGGCCCGGGTGCAATAATCCGGGAGGGGCAGTCGTATAAAGGGTGAATGTCCCCGTGGAGCAATTTCCACCGAGCCGTTTAGGAGAAATATGGAATGATGGGACAGTTGAAGAAAAACGAGATATTTGCACTGGCGGTGCAGCGATACAGCGACACCGTTTATCGTGCTGCCGTACACAACAGCCGATGCACAGCGGATGCGGAAGATGTCGTACAGGATGTGTTTGAAAAACTGCTGCACTATACCGGAACGTTTGAGAGCGAGGAGCACCTCAAGGCCTGGCTTTTGCGCGTGGCGATCAATCGCTGCAGGGATCTGACACGGGCCGCTCACCAGAAAAACACTGAGCTGGATGAGAATATCCCGGCACCGGAGCAGTTTGAAGACGGCAGTGTGCTGGATGCTGTGCGTGCATTGCCGGAGAACTACCGCAATGCCATCTATCTGCACTATTATGAAGGATACACGGCGGCAGAGATTGGACGGATGCTGGGAGCACCTGTGAACACAGTGCTCAGCT
The DNA here is from genome assembly GCA_964466825.1 of uncultured Faecalibacterium sp. Taxonomy (GTDB): domain Bacteria; phylum Bacillota; class Clostridia; order Oscillospirales; family Ruminococcaceae; genus Faecalibacterium. The sequence continues at coordinate 4,540 of CAYXQN010000089.1, forward strand.
GGCTGCGGCGCGGGCGTGCGCAATTACATACGATGCTGAAGGAGGAGATCGAAGATGAGGTGGTATGAGTACAAAATGGAGGTGGATGACCTCCACGCCCCAGACGATCTGAAGGCAAAGCTGCTGGCTATGCAGGCGGCAGCGGAACAGGCAGGAACGGAACAGCCTGTGGAGCCTGAAAAACCAATCAAAAAGAAGAAAAAGGCGATCCATTTTCCTGTGCGGCAGCTGGGGACGCTGGCGGCCTGCGCTGCCATCTGTGTAGTGGGGGGAAGCGTACTGTTTGGTACGACCATGCGTGCAGGCAGCTCTGACATGATGCAGCGCAGTAGATCGACGAACAGTGTGACGGCAGGCTATGAGGCGGCGGCCTATGGCGTACTCCCGGAGGCGGTAAGCTTCCAGATGGAAAACGGTGTGGCCACCCTCTCGATGGAAGATGCAGAGGGAACGACCGGAGCACGCAGCGTAGAAAAGACTGAAAAAATCATCTACACTGCAAACCTTTCGCTGGAAAGCAAGGATTACGATGCGTCCCGTAAAAAGCTGGATGAGGCGTTAGACCAGGCAGAAGGCTATATGGAAGGCAGCGATGAGTACACCCGGGCAAATTCCAGCCGCAGCATAAGCCTGACTCTGCGGATCCCGCAGGAGAACTACGAGAGCTTTTTGGAGGCCGCTGCCCAGGCTGGGAATCTGACCTCCAAGAGCCAGCAGGCCGAGGATGTTACGACCCAGTATATGGACCTGGAAGCCCGTCTCGCAAATCTGTTTGCGCAGCGGACCCGGCTGCAGGAGTTGCAGCAGCAGGCAGAGAGCTTGTCCGATCTGCTGGAGATCGAGTCCTCGCTGAGTGATGTGCAGTATCAGATCGAAAGCTGGCAGAGCCAACTGGACTGGTATAGCCAGCAGGTGGAGTACTGTACTGTATATGTTGGCCTGAGCGAGGTGCAGACTTACTCGCCTTCGAATGAGGATTTTGCAGCACGCATTGCGGCTGCTTTTGGCGAAGGCTGGGAAGCATTTGTGAACAATACGCAGCAGCTGGCAGTGAGCCTGATCTACGGCTGGCCGGTGGTAGTGCTGGTAGTGGCAGCGGGAACCGTTGTGCTGATCGTATACCACCGTAAAAAGCGCAAGAACTGAACAATGAAATAAGGAAACGCCCCTTCTGCCCCAAAAAGCAGAAGGGGTTTTTTGGTGCAAGAAACGGGTCTTGAAAAAAGAAAAAACTTTTTTGAAAAAAGTGTTGACATCTGTGCAGGTCTGTGGTATTATACTTGAGCAGCGAGCGAACAGCTCCAAAGCAAAAGATAAATATCGCGGGGTAGAGCAGTCTGGTAGCTCGTCGGGCTCATAACCCGGAGGTCGTTGGTTCAAATCCGGCCCCCGCAACCACCAAGCGTCTTGAGGAAACTCAAGACGCTTTTCTTTTTGCAAAAAGCCGGGAAATGCAAAAATCCCCTTTCCTGTGCAGGGGATCATCCTGCACGGGGAAGGGGATGGAAGCATACCTTTCAGGAATGTTGTGCGAAGCACGGATGAATAAAGGCCGGGAGCCCTATAATAAGGAAGAACATCATAAAATGTTCCGGCGGCCGCTGAACACGGCAAGCGCAGAGCGGCTGGTGCCGTTGGCAACGAGCTGGGCGGCAGCGTGCAGGGCAGCACCGGAGCTGACACTGGCCGGGATGGCATCGGTACGCAGTACCCGCTGGGCGGCGCGCAGAGCATCGGCACTGGTGACTGCGGCAATGTTATCCACCACATAGTCATTGTAGTTTTCCGGCACAAGGCCAAAGCCGATATCCGGAATGCTGTGGGGACCGGTCATCCCGCCGCTCAGGGCCTGGCTTTCGTAGGGTTCCACGGCTACGATGCGCACATCGTTCGTCCAGGCTTTGACGGTTTCGCCTACACCGGTAATGGTGCCGCCGCTGCCTACCCCGATGGTGATGGCATCCACCATGCTTTTACCCTCCCGGACGATGTCCTGGGTGATCGCCGGGCCGGTGACCCGGCGATGGTACTCCGGGTTATCGTCGTTGGCCAGCCAGTTCAGGTGATACCAGCCATTGGCGGCAGCAGTTTCCGCAGCAAGGGAACGTGCTCCGGCAAGGCCGTTACGAGCAGGGCTGTGGAGGATCTGCGCACCCAGACGGAGCAGATTTTCCTGCCGCTGAGCGGGAGCGTCCTCCGGCATGACCAGAACAACAGGATGGCCAAAAGTTTGCCCTGCCAGGAGCAGGGCGGTAGCAAAGGGGCCTGAGACGGCTTCGATCACAGGCTGACCAGGAGCAAGGCGGCTGCGTTGAACAGCAAGGGCAAGCATCCCTTCGGCAAGACCGTCTCGTGCGGTACCGGTGGGGCCGTTGAAGTCCAGATAGGCATACAGCCGCCCGTTCAGCCCACAGGCAGCAGCATAGCCCCGCAGCTCGACGATCGGACAGGCGGGCAAGGCGCGATAAATGTTCGGATAGATAGGCACGAGCAGGCTCCTTTCTGCACAGCTTGGGATACAAGATATCTTTATCCTAACGCAGGGGAGAGGCATCGTCAAGTGCCGGAAGATCAAAAACAGCGGATTTTTGAGACTTTTTTGAAAAAATGCTGCTGAAATGCTTGACAGGAAGGGATACTTCTGCTATACTCCATCCGTAAAGCAAAAAAACTTTACAGTCACAGCGCAAAACAAGGCAGACACCGGAGGTAGGCCGTTACGAGCAGGGCTGTGGAGGATCTGCGCACCCAGACGGAGCAGATTTT
>CAYXQN010000090.1:0-7291 GCA_964466825.1 uncultured Faecalibacterium sp.
TGGGCACCTTATGAAAGGAAGTATCACGGATGAGCAAACAGAGCTGGCGGGGCAGTACCCTGCTCAACCCAGCACCTCCGGTGCTGGTATCCTGCGGCGGGCTGGACAAGCCCAACCTGATCACCATTGGCTGGGCTGGCACCATCTGCACCAAGCCCAGTATGGTCTCCATCAGTGTGCGGCCGGAGCGTTACAGCTATGATCTGATCAAACAAAGCGGACAGTTCGTCATCAACCTGCCTACAGAGGCGCTGGTGCGTTCGGTGGACTGGTGCGGCGTAAAAAGCGGCCGCGATGTAGATAAATTTGCAGCCTGCGGTCTGCACGCAGCCCCCGGTTCCGTTTTGACCGATTGCCCCATCCTGGAAGAAAGCCCGGTCAATATGGAATGCAAGGTCACTCAGGTCATCCCTCTGGGCAGCCATGACCTGTTCCTTGCTGAAGTGGTCGCCTGTGATGTGGACGAAAGCCTCCTGGACGAAACCGGCAAGCTCTGCCTGGACAAAGCCCGGCTCATCGCCTACAGCCACGGCGAGTATCTCTCCCTTGGTAAAAAACTGGGCACCTTTGGTTATAGTGTCCGCAAAAAAAAGCCCCGCAAAAAATAACAAAACCCGGGAGAAGGACCCAAAACGGTCTTTCTCCCGGGTTTTTATTTGTATCTTCTCAGCCTTCGTAGCCCAGTGTCGCCGCCATGACTGCCTTGATGGTGTGCATCCGGTTCTCAGCCTCGTCAAACACGATGCTCTGGGGACCTTCAAACACCTCGTCGGTCACCTCCATAGCATCCCGGCCAAAACGCTCGCCCATCTCCTTGCCTACAGTGGTCTTGTGGTCATGATAAGCAGGCAGGCAGTGCATAAATACAGCCTGCGGCCCTGCGGTCTTCATCAGTTCCTGATTGATCTGATAGGGTGCCAGCTCATCGATGCGCTCTGCCCAAACTTCCACCGGCTCACCCATGGAGACCCAGACATCGGTATACAGAACATCTGCACCCTTTGCTGCCACAGTGGGATCCTCCTCAAAACGGAGCGTCGCACCAGTCTCTGCGGCAACGGCCTGACACTGTGCGATAAGCTCCGGATCCGGCTGATACTTTTTGGGCGCACAGGCGGTAAAGTTCAGGCCCATCTTGGCACACCCCACCATTAGACTGTTGCCCATATTGTAACGGGCATCGCCAAAGTAGACCAGGTTGATGCCCTTCAGCTTGCCAAAATGCTCCTGGATGGTCAAAAAGTCTGCCAGGATCTGCGTGGGGTGAAACTCGTTGGTCAAGCCATTCCACACCGGCACACCTGCATAGTGCGCCAGTTCTTCCACCACCTGCTGGCCATAGCCGCGGTACTCAATGCCATCGAACATCCGGCCCAGCACACGGGCAGTATCGGCAATGGATTCCTTTTTTCCGATTTGGCTTCCGGACGGATCCAGGTAGGTCACCTCCATGCCCAGGTCGTGTGCGGCCACCTCAAAGCTGCACCGGGTACGGGTAGAGGTCTTTTCAAAGATCAGCGCAATGTTTTTGCCGCGCAGCGCATCGTGACGGATGCCCGCCTTCTTTTTTGCTTTCAGGTCTGCAGCAAGCTCCAAAAGCTGCCCGATCTCTGCCGGGGTGTAATCCAACAACTTCAAAAAGCTGCGATCTTTCAGTTCCATGTATATTCCCCTCCGTATTCACGCTCTATGCATATTTATTCATGCAGAATGTCTTTATTATAATACACCGCCCGCCAGAGGTCAAGAGGGGCCCGCCATCTTTTACAGCTCCAGTTCTGCACGGCGGCCGCTGGGGTGATACGGCGTCAGCCGGATGCCGGCCACCTCAAAGCTGCACCGGGTACGGGTAGAGGTCTTTTCAAAGATCAGCGCAATGTTTTTGCCGCGCAGCGCATCGTGACGGATGCCCGCCTTCTTTTTTGCTTTCAGGTCTGCAGCAAGCTCCAAAAGCTGCCCGATCTCTGCCGGGGTGTAATCCAACAACTTCAAAAAGCTGCGATCTTTCAGTTCCATGTATATTCCCCTCCGTATTCACGCTCTATGCATATTTATTCATGCAGAATGTCTTTATTATAATACACCGCCCGCCAGAGGTCAAGAGGGGCCCGCCATCTTTTACAGCTCCAGTTCTGCACGGCGGCCGCTGGGGTGATACGGCGTCAGCCGGATGCCGGCCTTCCGGAACATAAAACGCGCCGCTACGCTGGAATCGCTGTCATGATACTTGTCACTGTAATAGACCACCTCAGCGATCCCGGACTGGATGATCGCCTTTGTACACTCATTGCAGGGAAACAGCGTCACATAAACTCTTGCCCCTTTGAGGTTGTTATGGGCACTGTTCAGGATCGCATTCAGCTCCGCATGGCATACATACATATACTTTGTATGCAGCGGTTCCCCTTCGCGGTCCCAGGGCATGGCGTCATCATCACACCCCATCGGCATACCATTGTATCCCAGCGAGAGGATCTTATTTTCCGGGCTGACGATGCAGGCCCCAACCTGGCTGCTGGGGTCTTTGGAGCGCATGGCCGTCAGCAGTGCGATCCCCATAAAATATTCGTCCCAGTTGATGTAATCGGTACGTTTCATAACTAACCTCCCCCTGTTTTCAAAAAAGAGATCCAACCTCATAATTATAGCGTATCGCACTATAATTTACAATCTATTTTGGAACACACAGACAAAATGCACAAAACACTCGCCTGAAGTTTGGCAGCCAAAATGCCAGATTTTTCAAACGAAATATTTAAAAATCACTTTGAATGTGGTATTATCTTTGTAAAATATGCCACAAAAACGGAGAGATGCTCCGTTCGGCAGAAAAGAGGGAAAAACCGATATGAAATACGCAAGCAACAACATCCGCAATATCTTGATTGCCGGTCATGCCGGCAGCGGCAAGACCACGCTGACTGAGGCGCTGGTCTATTTTTCGGGCGCTGCCGAGCGTATGGGCCGGGTCGAAGACGGCACCACGATTTCGGACTTTGACCCTGAGGAAGCAAAACGCAAGGCAAGTCTGTCGGCATCCGTGGTCCCTGTTGAGTACAATGGTATCAAGTACAACCTGATCGATGCTCCGGGTCTGTTCGACTTTGAAGCAGGCGAGTACGAAGGCATCCGCGCTGCCGAAAGCGTGCTGGTGTGCGTATCTGGCCGCAGCGGCGTGACCGTCGGCGCTGAAAAGGCATTCCAGCTGGCACGCAAAAACGGCAAGGCCACCATGGTATTCATCTCCAAGTGCGACCTGGAAAACGCCAACTACTTCAAGATCCTGGAGGACATGAAGATCAAGTTCGGCTCCACCATCTGCCCCTGCGTTGTTCCCGCAAAGCTGGATGACGGCACCCCGGTCTACATCAACCTGTTCAGCCAGAAGGCCTTCAAGTACGAGGGCGGCAAACAGATCCAGATCGACCTGCCCGATATCGGCCACCGTTTCCAGGGTCTGATCGAGGCTATGAGCGAAGCCATTGCCGAGACCGATGATGACCTGATGGAAAAGTTCTTTGGCGGCGAGCCCTTCACCACCGAGGAGATCGTGGAAGGTATGCGCAAGGGCGTTAAGAACGGTCTGATCACCCCTGTGTTCTGCGGCAGTGCAGTCAACCAGCAGGCTCTAGATATGCTGCTGTTCAACATGAGCAAGCTGCTGCCCAGCCCCCATCACGATGCCAGCATCCTGGCTGAAGATGCCAACGGCGAGCCTGTGGAGCTGCACTGTGAGGAAACTGAGCCCACCGCCGCCTATGTCTTCAAGACCGTCGCCGATCCGTTCGTTGGCAAACTGAGCTATCTGCGTGTTGTCAGCGGCAAGGTCACCGGTGGCTGCACCCTGACCAATGCCCGCACCGGCGATGTGGAAAAGATCAGCAAACCGCTCACCGTCATCGGCAAAAAGCAGGTAGAGACCGACGGCATTGGTGCCGGTGATATCGGCGCCGTTGCAAAGCTGGTCAGCGCAAAGACCGGCGATACCCTGTGCGACGCTGCCCGTGTGGTCAAGATGCCTGCACCGGCCTTCCCGCTGCCCAGCATGTTCATGGCTGTCACCGTTGCCAAGAAGGGCGACGAGGGCAAGATCAGCAGCGCTCTGGCACGTTTGATGGAAGAAGACCCCACTCTGAGCTACCAGAATAATGCCGAAACACATCAGCAGGTCATCGGCGGCCTGGGCGAGCAGCATCTGGACGTTGTCAAGGCAAAGCTGAAGAACAAATTCGGTGTCGAGATCGGCCTGGAAGCACCCCGCATCGCTTATCGCGAGTCCATCCGCAAGCCTTGCCAGAAGCAGGGCCGTCATAAAAAGCAGACCGGCGGCCATGGCCAGTTCGGCGATGTCGTCATCAATTTCGAGCCCTGCGACAGCGAGCAGGTCGTCTTTGAAGAAAAGGTGTTCGGCGGCAGCGTGCCGAAGAACTTCTTCCCCGCCGTTGAAAGGGGCATCCGCCTGGCAGCAGAAAAGGGTGTTCTGGCCGGTTACCCCGTGGTCGGCCTGAAGGCCACCCTGCTGGACGGCAGCTATCACCCTGTTGACAGCTCGGAAATGGCATTCATTATGGCAGCCAAGATCGCTTATAAGGCCGCTATGCCCGAAGCAGGTCCCGTCATCCTGGAGCCCATCCACACCCTCAAGGCACATGTTCCCGGCGATAACACCGGCGACATCATGGGCGATGTGACCAAGCGCCGCGGCCGTGTTCTGGGCATGGAGCCGGACGAAGATGGCATGCAGACCGTCATCGCTGAAGTTCCTCTGGCTGAGCTGTCCAACTTCACCACCTTCATCCGCCAGACCACTCAGGGCCGTGGCTGGTTCACCACCGAGTTTGCCCGCTACGAGAACCTGCCCGAGATGCTGGTCGCCGGTGTGGTCGAACAGGCCAAGAAGCTGGGTAACCTGGATGAATCCGCAGATGACTGATCCCACCCCTGCTGACTGATCCCGTCAGCACAAAACCGGACATTTCCTCTAGCCCTGTCGGCAATTCCCTCTGCCGGCGGGGCTTTTTATGCGCATTTTTGCATTGCAGAACCGTTATTTTTGTTGACAAGCCCCCTGCTTGCTATTATAATAGTGTAGTCAAAATGGCATTATTGTGTAGCTTAGTGGCTGCGCAAATCAATAGACAAGGAGAGATTCCCAAAATGGCACAAGAGATCAAGATGACCGCTGCCGGCCTGAAGGCTATGCAGGATGAACTGGAATATCTGAAGACCGTCCGCCGCAAGGAGCTGGCCGAGGAGATCAAAGAGGCACGCAGCCACGGCGACCTGTCCGAGAACAGCGAATATGACGAAGCAAAAAACACTCAGGGCCTGGTGGAGAACCGCATCACCGAGCTGGAGCAGATGATCAAGAATGCTGTCGTCATCGACGAGAGCGAGCTGAGCGTTGATACCGTTTCTGTCGGCACCCGCGTTACCATCCAGATGGAGGGTGATGACGAGGTCGAGGAGTACGACATCGTTGGCCGCACCGAGGCTGATCCCCTGAACGGCAAGATCAGCGACGAGAGCCCCGTTGGTCACGCTCTGCTGGGCAAGGCTGTTGGCGATAAGACCGAAGTTCTGCTGCCCACCGGCATGACCGTTGTTTACGAAGTGCTGAACATCACCCACGCTGCAAACTAAGTCGGAGGAAATCATGGAAGAAAAGAAGAAGAACCCCGCAGCGGGTCTTTCGGAAAGCGAGCAGGTGCAGGTCCGCCGCCAGAAGCTGGCCGATCTGCAGGCCGCTGGAAACGACCCCTTCACCCTGACCAAGTTCCCTCAGGATGCTTTCTCTGCTGATCTGAAGGCAGAGTTTGCCGAGCTGCCCAACGAGGCCGACAGCGGCAAAAAGGTCGCTCTGGCCGGCCGTATGATGTCCAAGCGCGTCATGGGTAAGGCAAGTTTTGCTCACCTGCGTGACGACAAGGGCGATATGCAGCTCTACGTCCGCCGCGACGAGCTGGGCGAGGAAGCCTACGCTGCATTCAAGAAGCTGGACATGGGCGATATCATCGGCATCAAGGGCGAGGTGTTCCGCACCAAGACCGGCGAGCTGAGCGTTCGCGTCGAGGAGCTGACCCTGCTGGCAAAGAGCCTGCGTCCCCTGCCCGAGAAGTTCCATGGTCTGACCGATACCGAGACCCGTTATCGTCAGCGTTATGTTGACCTCATCGCCAACCCTGAGGTCAAGGATACCTTCATCAAGCGCAGCATGATCCTCAAGGAGATTCGCGCTTATCTGGACGAGAAGGGCTTCCTGGAGGTCGACACCCCCATCCTGACTCCGTTTGAGATCGGTGCATCTGCTCGCCCCTTCTACACCCACCACAACACCCTCGATATGGACATGGTGCTGCGCATCGAAACCGAGCTGTACCTGAAGCGTCTGATCGTCGGCGGCATGGATCGCGTGTACGAAGTCGGCCGTATCTTCCGCAACGAGGGCATGGACCCCAAGCACAACCCCGAATTCACCACCATCGAGCTGTATCAGGCCTTCACCGACTTCCACGGCATGATGGATCTGGTCGAGGAGCTGTATAAGCGTCTGGCACTCAAGATCTGCGGCAGCCTGGAGATCACCTATCAGGGCAAGCAGATCAATATGGGTCACTGGGAGCGCCTGACCATGGTCGAAGCTGTCAAGAAGTACTCCGGTGTGGATTTCTACGACTGGAAGACCGACGAGGATGCGATCGCTGCTGCCAAGGAGCATCACGTTGAGCTGCCCGAAGTGCCCACCAAGGGTGCGATCCTGGCAGAGTTCTTCGACGCATTTGTTGAAGACAAGCTCATCCAGCCCACCTTCATCTATGACTACCCCGTTGAGATCAGTCCGCTGGCAAAGCGTAAGCCGGACGAGCCGGAGTTCACCGAACGCTTCGAGTACTTCATCGACTGCACCGAGTACGGCAACGCATTCAGCGAGCTGAACGATCCCATTGATCAGAAGGCTCGCTTCGAGCGTCAGGTCGCAGAGCGTAAGGCTATCGAGCCGGAGTGCTCCGCACAGGTCGATTACGACTACATCAACGCTCTGGAGTACGGTCTGCCCCCCACGGGCGGTCTGGGCTTCGGCGTAGATCGTCTGGTCATGCTGCTGACCGACAGCGCATCCATCCGTGATGTCCTGCTGTTCCCCACCATGAAGCCGCTGGACTAAAAATCGGCCATCGCCCGAACTGGCAATGGATTTGATATTCCATGCAGCGTTTGCATGGTTTCATCCCTCGGTTTGAACAAAATTTAAGAGCACTTCTCATAGTTTCTCTGAGGAGTGCTCTTTTTT
>CAYXQN010000091.1:0-7285 GCA_964466825.1 uncultured Faecalibacterium sp.
GCAAGCCGCTAATGCAGCCCTTGCAGCACTGGCAGCCGCCGGGAATACGTTTGCTCTAGGGCAACTGTGGGAAATGAACAAGAGCTTTATTCGGCGGCAGTTGTGGCAATGGTACGAGAAAAACAAGCCTGTCGCAGACAATGCGGGGTTGTCCTTTGAGGATCTTGTGCAGGAGGGTTATTTTGCGGTAGAGTATGCTGCAAAGCATTATAGCGCAGAACAGGGCTGTTTTACAACCTATCTGGGCTATGCCCTGCTCCATCAGATACAGAAGATAACAAGCGGCGAACATAGACGTATCATCACAACAGAGGACGGCAGACGAGCGGAGATACCCGCAGACCCATTGAATAGCTGCATCAGCCTTGACGAACGTTTAGACAGCGAGGACGAAGGGAGCAACACAAGAGGGGAACTGGTCGCAGACCCGGCGGCTGCACAGGCGTTCCAATCTGTGGACAACAATCTATACACCCAAGAGCTGCATAACGCATTGGAAAACGCTCTTTGTACGCTCACAGAAAAGAAGGCGAGCGTCATCCGGCGGCATTACTTCGAGGGAAAGAGCTTTCAGCAGATCGCCCAAGAGGACGGAACAACAACGAATGTTCCATATCATCAAGAGCGCACAGCTTTGATGAAATTGAGAATAAACGCCTATCGGCTCCGGCGCTGGCACGACGAGATCATATCGACCCGAGCATGGAACGGCACAGGCTGGAACGCATGGAACAGGGGCGGCAGCGTAGAGGAACGCACGGTAGAGCATCTGGAACAATGGGAAGAATATGAGAAAACGCATTACCGTGTCGAGTAATTGTTTTTTCGTCTACACCTTTAATAAGAAATATCTGAAAAACTGCGCTTTTGCATATCCGACCAATCGTTTTTTCCCTGATATGACTTTTAAGAAAAAACCTTGGAAAAAGTACAATGCCTCCGGGCATGATTGCTGGTATTTGGAAACGATTTTTGGGGTGTTTTTTGAGTAAAAAATCAAAAGTGTTGTAAAAAGTGTTGTCCAAACAAAGAAAAGCACCCGGAAACTTACGTTCCTAGGTGCTTTTTCATGGAGCGGGTAATGGGAATCGAACCCACCTCCTCAGCTTGGAAGGCTGATATACTAGCCGATGTACGATACCCGCATTTGCGAGAAGTATTATACCACGGCAGGAGGAAAAAGTCCAGCCCTATTTTTTGCCCGGCGAAAAACGGCTAAGAAACAGCACCGCCTCTTTTCAAGGGCTTCCGTCTTTGCTAAGATGATGCGTTCCGGCCGGAATATCTTGCGTGGGTAGCACAGGTGGAAAGCGAGGAGTACTACATCAATATGATGCGGGCGTGGTTTTTTGCCACAGCTCTTGCAAAACAGCCGGACGCGGCAATGCCATGGCTGAGTGAAAAACGTTTGGATGACTGGCCCCACAACAAAACCGTCCAGAAGGCGGTGGAAAGCTTCCGTATCCCGCCGGAAACCAAAAAACAGCTGAGGACGCTGCGGGTCCGTTCACAAAAGCTTTAAGAAGAACACATGGTTTGCCTGTTTACTTTGAGCGCATTTTATTGTAAAATAAACTAGAGTCAAAATGTCGGTGTGCAGCCGGCGTATTAATAAACAGGTGGTGTTTGGATTATGGCATTGAAATATCAACGCATCCTTCTGAAGATCAGCGGCGAAGCACTGGGTGGCGAAAAGGGCATGGGCTTTGACGAGCCTACAATGGACGCGATCTGCGGCGGCGTGAAAAAGGCACACGATCTGGGCGTTCAGATCGGCATCGTGGTCGGCGGCGGCAATTTCTGGCGCGGCCGTTCCAGCGGCAAGATGGAGCGCACCCTGGCGGATAAGATCGGTATGCTGGCAACGGTGATGAATGCACTGGCTGTTTCGGACAAGCTGGAGCAGCTGGGGGTCCCCACTGAGGTGTTTACCTCCATTACCATGCCGCAGGTGGCACCTGCCTTTACCCGCAAGGATGCTCTGCGTGCAATGGAGGAGGGCAAGATCGCAGTGTTTGGCGGCGGTACCGGCAACCCCTTCTTCTCTACGGATACAGCAACCGCTCTGCGTGCGGTGGAAGTATCGGCGGATGTCATGTTCAAGGCAACGATGGTGGATGGTGTTTACGATAAGGACCCCCACAAGTATGCCGATGCCAAGAAGTACGATACGCTCACCTTTACCAAGGTGCTGGAGGACCAGCTGGCGGTAATGGATGGCACGGCTGCAACGCTCTGCCGTGACAACAAGCTGCCGATCCTGGTGTTCGATCTGGCAGATCCGGATAACATTGCCCGTGCGGTGCAGGGCGAAAATGTGGGTACGCTGGTATACGAAGGCTGAGACACATAAAAATTTGATCATTGGCATACGATCTAAGGCGGTGCACGACGCACGCCTGGAACGATAGACTTATTATAAAAGGAACAGGAGAAAATCAATATGAGCAGCAACACGAAGGTTTACGAGGAAAAAATGAAGAGCTCTGTCGAGCATCTGGGCCGTGAGCTGGCTGCAGTGCGTGCAGGCCGTGCAAACCCCGCCGTGCTGGATAAGATCGTGGTGGACTACTACGGTGCTCCCACTCCCATCCAGCAGGTGGCTGCTGTGGCTGTGAGCGAGGCCCGCACCCTGACCATCACCCCGTGGGATCGCAGCCTGCTGCGTGCCATCAGCAAGGCTATTATGGCAAGCGATGTGGGCATCACCCCCATTGACGACGGCCAGACCATCCGCCTGAACTTCCCGGCTCCCAACGAGGAGCGCCGCAAGCAGCTGGCAAAGGAAGTTTCCAAGCTGGGCGAGGATGCAAAGGTGGCGGTGCGCAACATCCGCCGCGATGCAATGGATAAGGCTAAGGCCATGAAGAAGGCTGGCGAGCTGACCGAGGACAGCCAGAAGACCATGGAAGAAGATGTCCAGAAGCTGACCGATAAGTATATCAAGAATATCGACGCTGCTGTGGAAGAAAAGCAGAAGGAGATCATGTCCGTCTGATCCATACCGCAGGACTGAAAACAAGGAAGTGCCGTGCGCTGGAAGTAGGTGCCCGGCACTTTTTTCAGCATGGTGCAGCAACCGGGAGGAGAACATGGAGCATACAAAGGACTTTGCAAAGGGGCTTTCCATCGGTATTATTATGGATGGCAATGGCCGTTGGGCAAAAAACCGCGGCCTGCCCCGCACTGCAGGGCATAAAAAGGGCGCAGAGGTCTTTTCAGACATTGCGGACTACTGCGATGAGCTGGGCGTTGCGTCGGCATACTTCTATGCGTTTTCCACAGAGAACTGGAAGCGCCCTCTGGAAGAGGTCAATGCCATCATGCGTCTGTTTGGCGAGTACCTGCTCAAAGGATTTGACTATAAAAACCGTAACATCCGCATCTGCTTTATGGGCGACCGCTCGGTGCTGGAGCCCAGTTTGCAGGAGCTGATGAATAAGCTGGAGCGGGAGTCTGCCTGCAAAACAGGTATGACTCTGAACATTGCCATCAATTATGGCGGCAGGCCGGAGATCCTGCGTGCGGCACAGCAGCTGGCAAAAGCTGCTGCTGCAGGGGACATCCGGCCGGAGGATATTACGGAGCAGACTCTGTCAGACTGTATGTATACAGCAGGACAGAAGGATCCGGACTTTATCCTGCGCCCCAGCGGAGAAAAGCGCTTATCCAACTTTATGCTTTGGCAGGCGGCCTATGCAGAGCTGGTGGAGATGGATGTGCTTTGGCCGGATTTTACCCGTGCGGATCTGGATGCCGCGATCGAGGAATTCAACCATCGGACCCGCCGTTTTGGCGGACTATGACCACTGCTCTGTCTTTTAAAAGCCACAGAGCCTGATACGCTGCGCAGCAAGCGCAGGACCGGACGGCCCGGTATTTCCTCGGGCCGGGCGGCGAGCACGGCATGACTCATGCGGTGCGCAGCTTCCGGAAGAACAAAGGAGAACAAACCTATGAAAACACGCATTATTACCTCTATCGTGGGCATTGCAGTCCTGATCGGCGTCATGTTCACCTTCCATACCATGGTGTTCAATCTGGTGATCGCTGCCATCACGCTGATCGCGATCCACGAAATCTACAACGCACTGGGCTTTGACAAAAAGGACTGGCTGCTGTATGCAGCGCAGGTGCCATATATCTTAATGGTTATGCTGTCCAGTTATACAGCAGTGCGCAAGATGCTGATGCCGGCCTCTTTTGTACTGGTGCTGTTCTACGCCATCTATCTGGTGGTGCGCAATGGCGACATCAGCTATCAAAAAGCCAGTGGTCTGGTCATGTTTTCGGGCATTGTGATCTTCTGCTTCTTCTCGTTCATCCGCCTCAAGGAACTGCTGCCGGCGGAACGGTACGGCTATGATGCAGTATTCTTCATCCTGCTGATCCTCTGCTTTGCATGGGGCGGCGACACTTGTGCCTACTTTGCAGGCCGTGCTTTTGGCAAGCACAAGCTCTGCCCGGTGGTCAGCCCTAAAAAGACGGTGGAGGGTGCCATTGGCGGAGTGTTGGGCACCATGGTGTTCGGCGTGGTCATTACGCTGGTCTATTCGATCGCTGCCGACCGGATGGAAGCATTTACCCGCACGAACATTGGTGTATCGATGTATGTGATCATTGCGCTGCTGGGCTGTGTGGCTGCAGTGCTTGGCATTTACGGCGATCTGTTTGCCAGCGTGGTCAAGCGTCAGTGCGGCATCAAGGATTACGGCACCATCTTCCCGGGACACGGCGGTATTCTGGACCGTTTTGACAGTGTAATGTTCATTGCGCCGTTCGTCACCATGGTGATCACGGCGGTGTTCTACGTCTGATATAACAAGGGGGCAAGGCGCAAATGTCTAAAAAAATCACGCTTTTGGGTTCGACCGGTTCCATTGGTACCCAGAGTCTGGATGTGATCCGTACACAAGGGTACGAGGTATTTGGCCTTTCGGCCCACAGCCGGGTGGAAATGATCCTGCAGCAGATCCAAGAGTTCCATCCCAAATACGTCTGCATGACTGACCTGGATGCTGCGGCAAAGCTGGATGCGGCTCTGGCCGGTAGGGCCAATGCGCCCAGACTCTTGAAAGGCCCGGAGGGGCTCAAGCAGCTTGCGGCGCTGGATGGCCCGGATGTTGTGCTGAACAGTGTAGTCGGCATTGCGGGCCTGGGTGCAAGCCTTGCGGCTATTGAAAGCGGTCACGACCTGGCCCTTGCCAACAAGGAAAGTCTTGTTACGGGCGGTCATCTGGTAACTCAGGCAGTAGAGCAGCACGGCGTCCGGCTGCTTCCGGTGGACAGCGAACATTCGGCTATCTTCCAGTGCCTGCAGGACCAGGTCAGTGCCAAAAGCCTGACCAAGATCCTGCTTACCGCCTCCGGCGGGCCGTTTTTTGGCATGACGACCGAGCAGCTGCGCGGCAAGACCAAGGCAGATGCGCTCCGCCATCCCAACTGGAATATGGGAGCCAAGATCACCATCGACAGTGCAAGTCTGATGAACAAGGGTCTGGAGCTGATCGAGGCAGTGTGGCTGTTTGGCCTGCCGCCGGAAAAGATCCAGATCGTGGTACAGCGCCAGAGCATCGTACATTCGGCGGTGCAGTTCAGCGATAATTCTGTGATCGCACAGCTTGGAGTGCCGGATATGCGCATCCCGATCCAGTATGCACTGACCTATCCGGAGCGTGTCCCCGGCAATGTGCCGGAGCTGGACTTTGCGGCTTTGAAGATGCTGACCTTTGATGTGGCGGACGAGGAAACGTTCCGCTGTCTGGCAGCCTGCAAAAAAGCTATTTCCAAAGGTGGTCTGGGGCCCTGTGCAGCCAATGGTGCCAACGAAGAAGCGGTAAAACTCTTTTTGGAGGATAAGATCGGCTTTTTGGATATTGGCCGCCTGGTGGAAGCGGTCGTGGACAGCGAGTCGTTCGGCGGCAGCTACACGCTGGCAGATGTCTACGAATGTGATCGTATGGCACGGGCGTTTGTCCGGGCACATTTGTAACGCTGCAGGCTGCAGGGGCAGTACACGCAGATCATAGGATTTTTAGGAGAAGTAATGTCGATTTTGATCACATTTTTGGCGGCGGTGCTGGTATTCAGTTCAGTCATCGCCATCCATGAATTTGGACATTTTGCAGTAGCAAAACTGTGTGGGATCCAGGTCAATGAGTTTTCCATTGGTATGGGGCCGGCACTGTGGAAAAAAATCTACAAGGGCACCCAGTACAGTCTGCGTGCGCTGCCGGTAGGCGGCTATGTGGCGCTGGAGGGAGAAGAAAGCCCGGAAAGCAAACAGGCACAGGACGCAGCGGAGGAGTGGGAGGACCCGAATCCGATCCCGCCGGAAGAACGTACCGGTATTCCGCTGCCGGCTGCACCGGTCTGGCAGCGTATGCTGGTCATGGTGGCTGGCGCAGTGATGAACTTTGTACTGGGCTTTGCAGTGCTGCTGATCCTGGTCGCAGCGCAGGAGCAGGCGATCACCAGCAAGGTGATCTACGAGGTGGAGCCGGATGCGCTCTGCGGCCAGACCGGCCTGCAGGCAGGCGACCAGGTGCTGGCGGTCAACGGCCGCCGCTGCTTTGTGGCAAATGATATTTTGTATGAGCTGGTGCGTACCGAACAGTACCGGGCCAGCTTTACGGTAAAGCGCGACGGCCAAACGGTGGAGCTGCCGGATGTGCAGTTTGACACCTGGGAAGACGAAGACGGCCAGACCCATATGAGCATTGGCTTCAGTGTGTATGGCATCCAGAAGACGCCCTGGAACGTGATAAAAGAGGCAGCAAACAGTGTGCTCTACTACGGGCGCATCGTATTCACCTCCTTTACCGACCTGATCCGTGGGCGGGAGAGCATCAACAATATCTCCGGCCCGGTGGGCATTGTGACGGCGATCGGCCAGGCTGCAAGCTACGGTTGGCAAGATGTTCTGGAACTGATGGCGCTGATCACGGTCAACCTGGGCATCTTTAACCTGCTGCCGTTCCCGGCACTGGATGGCGGCAAGGTGGTATTTTTGGCCATTGAAGGGATCACCGGCCATGCTGTGCCGGAAAAACTGCAGGGGGCGCTGACGGCGGTTACCTTTGCAGCATTGTTTGGCCTGATGATCTTTGCGACCTATCAGGATATTCTGCGGCTCATAACGAGTCCGGTCTGATCGAAAAAAAGAAGGGTGTACAATGCGGCAGATCAAACGAGAGGTAAAAATCGGAGATATCACCATCGGCGGCAGCAATCCCATTGCGGTGCAGACGATGCTGAATGTGCCGGTGGAGGACATTGCAGGCAA
>CAYXQN010000092.1:0-7281 GCA_964466825.1 uncultured Faecalibacterium sp.
GCAAAATACTGGCGGCGCTCAGAGTGGCCAACGATAACGTACTCCACGCCCAGATCCACCAGCATATCGGCGCTGATCTCGCCGGTGAAAGCACCGGACTTTTCAAAATGGACGTTCTCAGCGCCAACGTGGATGTTGGTGCCCTTGGTCTTAGCCACAGCGGTGACCAGATCGGTGTAGGGCGTGCAGATAACGACCTCGCAGGAAGCATCCTTGACGGCGGGGATCAGCTCGTCCACCAGCACAGCTGCCTCAGAAGCAGTCTTGTTCATCTTCCAGTTGCCTGCAATGATCGCCTTACGCTTTGCCTTGTTCATGGTTCTATTTCTCCTTTACCTACTTATCCTCGCTTCCCCTCTTGATCGGGAAGCCCCTTATAACAAAACAGGTGCGGCGGCGCAAAAGCCGCCGCACCCATTATGATGCCGGATAGATTATGCCTTCTGGATCACAGCGATGCCGGGCAGTTCCTTGCCCTCCAGGTACTCCAGAGAAGCGCCGCCGCCGGTGGAGATGTGGGTCATCTTTTCGCCCAGGCCCATCTGCTGCACAGCTGCTGCGCTGTCGCCGCCGCCGATAACGGTGGTAGCGTCGCTCTCAGCCATAGCCTGTGCAACTGCCAGGGTGCCAGCTGCCAGAGTGGGGTTCTCGAACACGCCCATGGGGCCGTTCCAGACGACCGTCTTGGAAGCCTTGACAGCCTCTGCGTAGATCTCCTTGGTCTTGGGGCCGATATCGCAGCCTTCCATGTCAGCAGGGATCGCAGTGATGTCCACAACAGTGGTCTCGACCGGTGCGTCGATGGGGTTGGGGAAGTCCTTGATGCAGACAGCGTCCACAGGCAGCAGCAGCTTAACGCCCTTCTCCTGTGCCTTAGCCATCATTTCCTTGCAGTAGTCCAGCTTGGTGTCGTCGCACAGGCTCTTGCCAACTTCGTAGCCCTGAGCCTTGATAAAGGTGTAAGCCATGCCGCCGCCGATGATCAGGGTATCGACCTTCTCCAGCAGGTTGGAGATGACGTTGAGCTTATCAGCGACCTTTGCGCCGCCCAGGATAGCGGTGAAGGGACGCTCGGGATCGTTGACTGCATTGCCCAGGTACTTGATTTCCTTTTCCATCAGGTAACCAACAGCGGTATCCTTGATGTAATCGGTAACGCCTGCGGTGGAGCAGTGTGCACGGTGGCAGCTGCCGAAAGCGTCGTCAACGTATGCGTCAGCCAGAGAAGCCAGCTCCTCAGAGAACTCGGGCATATTCTTGGTTTCTTCCTTACGGAAACGGGTGTTCTGCAGCAGAACAACATCGCCGTTGTTCATAGCAGCAACAGCAGCCTTTGCATTTTCGCCAACAACGGTATCGTCGTCTGCAAACACAACGGTCTTGCCCAGCTTAGCGCCCAGAGCAACTGCAACGGGAGCCAGGCTGAACTTAGCCTCGGGGCCGTTCTTCGGCTTGCCCAGGTGGCTGCACAGGATGACCTTAGCGCCATCGTTGACCAGCTTCTGGATGGTGGGCAGAGCTGCATTGATGCGGTTCTCGTTGGTGATGACACCGTCCTTCATCGGGACGTTGAAATCGCAGCGGACAAGCACCTTCTTGCCGCAGTAGTTCTGATCGTCGATCGTCTTCTTACCTAAACCCATAGTTATAAACTCCTCTCAAGTTTTAATGTCTGACTAGAGTTTTGCTCACATTCTGGAGGCGTATGCCCCATACGTTACTATTATAAACAAAAAACGCCCATATTGCAAGGTAAACCACTGGATAATTGTTTAACAAACATTTCTGGTTCCAGCGGGAAATTGTGTGTATTTTGACAGTGTACAGCATTGCACACCGGGAGCTGGCCTGCAAGCAGCCAAAAAAGACCGGGCGGGGCGCAGTCTGTACGATTTTTGATATAAAAACACCCCGGATGGTGTTACCCATCCGGGGTGTAATTTGTGCTTTGGTATCCCTCAGCTGTTCAACGCATTACTGATTACTTCTTAACAGTAATTGCAGAGGGCAGAACATTGTCAACATTGCCAGTAGCCATGTTGTAGATAGCAGCTGCGTAGCCAGCAACATTCAGGCCAACGTTCAGAACGCCCAGAGCGCCTTCCTTGTACCACTTGTCGCCCTGCTGGTAGTTTTTGCCCCAGGTCAGAGCGAACTCGTTGTAGAACTTCTTGCCGATGTCGCCGGGAACATAGCTGCCGCCGAACAGAACGCCCAGAGTGTTGCCGACGTACTTGCCAATGTACTTGTTGCCGATCAGGGTAATCATGTTCTTGTTGAAGGTCTGCCAGTTAGACTCGTTCAGAGCAGGAGCCAGGATGTTCTCCAGAGCAGCGCCACCGACAACGTAGGTCATCTCGTTCTCAGAGATAGCGGAAAAGTTTGCAGGCATCATCATAATAGTAATCTCCCTTTCAATGTAATAGAAAGAATATTTTGCAGCCGGTCACAGGCCGGCATACAATCCTTATAGGATAGCAACATTATACCACATCAGACTGGAAGAATCAACCCACTTTTCAAAAAAGTGCGCAAATGCAACGAAATCCCGTCAGAAAAAATAGCACTTTCGCCCACAATTCTTCCAACCGCTTGCTAAAACGGCCACTTTTTGCAAAAAACAAAAAACGCCCCGGACGGCGTACCATCTGGGGCGAAAAAACTAGTTTTAATTAGTTCCAGCTGGTGGGCAGGGCGCTCTTAACAGAACCGGTAGCCAGGTTGTAGACAGCTGCCAGGTTGCCGACAGCGTTCAGAGCGCCGTTCAGGTTGAAATAGGTGTAAGCAGCAGCCTTATCGGTCCACTTCATGTCCTTGTTGTGAGCGATAGCGCCGATGGTTGCCTTCAGGCTCTCGAAGTTGCCATAAGTAGCCACACCAGGAACGTACTCGCCGCTGAAAACAACACCCAGAGTGCTGTCAACAAAGCCCTGAACGTACTTGTTGCCGATCAGGGTAATCATGTTGGTGTTGAAAGTCTTCCAGTTAGACTCGTCCAGAGCAGGAGCCAGGATGTTCTCCAGAGCAGCGCCACCAACAACGTAGGTCATCTCGTTCTCAGAGATAGCGGAAAAGTTTGCAGGCATCATCATAATGATAAATCTCCCTTCAAAAAATAGAAAGAATATTTTGCAGCCGGTTACTAGCCAGCTAACAATCCTTGTTCGGATGGCAATACTATACCACACTTTCTTGCATTATGCAAGCCCTTTTTGAAAAATGTGTGAAAACTCCGAAATAAGGTCCTAAAAAAAGTAGTATTTTTACCCAAAAGTCTCGTTTATCCAACTGTAAAACCCTTGTTTTTCTGCGCTGCAAAAACAAAAAACACCCCGGACGGCGTACCATCCGGGGCGAAAAACAAGTTTTAATTAGAAGGTGGTGGGCAGGGCGTTCTTAACAGAACCGGTAGCCAGGTTGTAGATAGCTGCCAGGTTGGTAACGGTCTGCAGAGCGTCGTTCAGAGCCTTCAGAGCAACAGCCTGAACCTTGTCGCCATCGACCTCAGCAGCAGAAGCGCCGTAGCCGCGACGGCCAGCCCAGCCCTTGATCATATCGCCGGGAGTGTAGCTGCCGCTGAACAGAACACCCAGAGTGTTGTCAACATAGTCCTGGACCTGGCTGTTGCCGATCAGGGTAATCATGTTGACGTTGAAGGTCTGCCAGTTAGACTTGTCCAGAGCGGGAGCCAGGATGTTCTCCAGAGCAGCGCCACCGACAACGTAGGTCATCTCGTTCTCAGAGATAGCGGAAAAGTTTGCAGGCATCATCATAGTAGTATACCCCTTTCAAAAAAATAGAAAGAATATTTTGCAGCCGGCCATGCACCGGTTTACAATCCTCTTTGGATGTGAATACTATAACACAATTCCCCATTTTGCGCAAGCAGTTTTCGAAAAAAATGTGAAAAAAAGCCCACTCCGCCCTGTTAAAAGTAGCACTTTTGCACCAAATCAACGTAAATTTTACAATTTGACAAAATATTACGCAGCAAAAGCGTACCCTGTACAGAACGGCGCCACCCCAGCAAATGCGCCTGCGCCAACGCCAACAACACCCAACAGGAGGCCGCCATGTGGAACCAACTATGCCAGCTGCTTGCCCGCTTTTTACACGCCCTGCGCTACTGCGGCGGGGCACACTATATTACCGGAGCGCCCAGCCTGCCCCCGCCCCTGACCCCGGAGCAGGAAAAAAGCCTGCTGGAACAGATGACGCAGGGCAGTGCCGCCGCCCGGGACCAGCTGATCACCCATAACCTGCGGCTGGTGGTATACCTGGCCAAAAAATACGAGAACAGCGGTGTACCCAGCGAGGACCTGATCTCCATTGGCACCATTGGGCTGATCAAGGCGGTAAACACCTTTACGCCGGAGCGCAGCATCAAGCTAGCCACCTATGCCAGCCGCTGCATTGGCAACGAGATCCTGATGTACTTACGCAAAAGCTCCAACCGCCGTCAGGAGGCCAGCATCGACGAGCCGCTGAATGTGGATGGAGACGGCAACGAGCTGCTGCTCTCGGACGTATTGGGCAGCGACGAAAACCTGATCAGCCAGCATCTGGAGCAGGATGCGGAGCGGGCTGTGCTGCGCCATGCCGTGGAGCACCTCTCCCCCCGGGAGCGGCAGATCATGCAGCTGCGCTTTGGCCTGAACGACGGCATCGAGCGCACCCAAAAGGAGACCGCCGACGCTCTGGGCATCAGTCAGAGTTATATCTCCCGGTTGGAAAAGCGCATCATCAGGACCCTGCGTGTCCAGCTGGAGGAGTGACACCGCTCCCCTATTTTTCCACGCATGACAGCCGCCGCCTGCGGCAATACTCCCGGTGAAGTTTGATACGACCGGGGGATTTGGATGTATAACAAAGTAGAGCTTTGCGGCGTAAACACCGCCCAGCTGCCTGTTTTGACCGAGGCCGAAAAACGCACCCTGCTGGCCCGGATCCATGCAGGCGACAAAGCGGCCCGGGAACGCATGGTGGAAGGCAATCTGCGGCTGGTGCTGAGCGTGGTGCAGCGGTTTGCACAGCGGGGCGAAAACATGGACGATCTATTTCAGGTGGGGTGCATCGGGCTGATCAAGGCCATCGACAACTTTGACCCTGCCCAGCCGGTGCGGTTTTCGACCTACGGGGTGCCGATGATCATTGGCGAGATCCGGCGCTTTTTGCGGGACAACAACACCCTGCGGGTCAGCCGCAGCCTGCGGGACGCTGCCTACCGGGCCATGCAGGCCCGTGAGCTGCTGGAAAAGCAGCTTGGCCGGGAGCCTACCATGGACGAGATCGCCCAGCAGGCCGGGCTGGACCGCCGGGATGTGACCGCCGCACTGGAGTCTGTGGTGGAGCCCATGAGCCTGGAGGAGCCCATCTACTCGGACGGCGGCGATGCCATGTATGTCATCGATCAGGTCCGTGACCCGGACGGCGAGGACAGCTGGATCAGCGCTTTGCAGTTCCGCCAGACGGTGGCCGGCCTCTCCCCGCGGGAAAAACGGATCATGGAGCTGCGGTTCCTGCAGGGCAAGACCCAGATGGAGGTAGCGCAGGAGATCGGCATCAGTCAGGCGCAGGTCAGCCGGTTGGAAAAAGGCGCCCTGAACCAGTTCCACACCCAATAAAACAGTTCTGCCCCGGAGCGCATCCAGACCAATGCGTTCCGGGGCAGACTTATCGTTTTGCGTATTTGCGCCGGGTGGCAGCACCGCCGCGTAGATGGCGCTGCGCCTTGTTGCGGTCCAGCACGGTGCGCACCTGTGCATACAGTGCTGGACAAATGCCCTGCAGCCGCATGGAAACGTCCTTGTGCACGGTGGATTTGCTGCACCCAAAAGCCGCTGCCGCCGCACGCACCGTAGCCCCCTGTTCCACAATGTATTCTCCCAGCATCCGGGCACGCTGTTCCGGATCAGCAATCATGGGCAGCTCCCCTTTGCGTTCAGTTGTTAAAGCCTATGCGCCCCTCAGAACGCTTATGCAAAAAAACACTTGACTTTTTTGCGCAGCATGGCTATACTTTGGGCTGGACATAAAAACAGGGGCGCTGAAAGGCTGAGATCCGCTGTGCGGAGTACCCTTAACCTGATCCGGATAATGCCGGCGTAGGAAGTTTGCGAAAGGTCCTTTTGTTGTTTTTTCACAAACATTCCATGCGCCTGCTGTAACAAGCGGGCGCATTTTTGTTTTTGTGTACTACTATCACAAGGAGCGATCCTTCATGTCAAAAACCTATTCCAAGACCCGCATCCTCGTAGAGTGTGCTCTGATGATGGCCATTGGCACCATTCTGGCCAACTTCAAGCTGCTCACCATGCCCAACGGCGGCAGCATCACGGTGCTCAGTATGCTGCCCTTTGTGCTCATCTCCTTCCGGCACGGCGTCCGCTGGGGGCTGTTCACCGGTTTTGTCAACGGCTGCCTGCAAATGCTGCTGGGCTTTTGGGCTCCGCCCACGCCCGGGCTGCTGCCTTTGCTGGGCGTGGTCGTGCTGGACTATCTGGCTGCCTTTATGGTGCTGGGGCTGGCCGATGTGTTCGCCCGGCCCTTCCGGAAAAGGGTGCTCGGGGTGGCCGTGGGCACCTTTGCAGCCTGCTTTTTGCGGTTTTGCTGCAGTTTTCTTTCCGGCGTGGTCATCTGGGGCAACCTGAGCGATGGCTTTGCCGCCTGGTCCTACAGCCTGCTTTATAACGGCAGCTATATGCTGCCCGAAGCGCTGCTCACCGTGCTGGCTGCGGTGCTGCTGTACCGGGCCGCTCCGCAGGTGTTTTTGCCGCAGCAGACCCTCCGCTGACCCTCCGCCCTGACACTTTTTTGTAAAAAACAGTTGACAAATCCCCTGCTATCTGATACTATATTTGAGCAGTCTCTGCAAATGATATCTGGGGGTTTAGCTCAGCTGGGAGAGCGCTTGCATGGCATGCAAGAGGTCACCGGTTCGATCCCGGTAATCTCCACCAATAACAGACAAAACGAACACAGAACCAACATTTCATGGTTGGCAACGTGTTCGTTTTGTTTTTATCTCCCACTTTCAGCGCCCAACTTACCGCAAAAAGAAAGCCCCCTGCCCGCCCCCGGGGCCGCCGTCCCAAAAAGGACGACTGACCGGCTTGCCGGAACATCATACACACAAAAACCCCCGCAGGGGCTGGGTGAACCGCTCACCACAGGCCTTGCGGGGGTCGTTGCATATTATACAGATAAAGCAGACAGACGGACGGACAGACGATCAGATGTGGAAGAAGTTGAACATACCGATCTCGGCAGCAACAAAGGTCA
>CAYXQN010000093.1:0-7272 GCA_964466825.1 uncultured Faecalibacterium sp.
GCGGGCAGCCACTGCGGCTGCCGTTACCAGCAGGACTACCGCCCCACCCTTGGCAGGGACGGTAAAAAAGAATCCGGCACGCTGGAGGTCATCAAGTTCTATTACGATGGCGCCATCCGTTTTGAGCAGCACTGCTACGGCGAGGCTGCAACCTTTGTGTTCGGCGTGTGGGCATCCGGCATGGACGAGGACGGCACCCTGCACTGGGTACTGCCGGATCGCCGCAAGAGCTATTATGATGAAGAATATCTGCCCAAAAAGCTGGATCGTGTGGACGAAGCGGGCAACCTTTACTTTGACGGCGGCATCTTCCCGTGGAAACTGGCAGACGATTTTGCCGAGGATAAGCGCTGGGGCTACCCCAAGTGGAAGGTTTTGCTGGGAAAGCTGCTGGGCAAAGGGAAAAAAACGAACTGAATCACGAAAATCCAGTATTCCTATTGACATACTAGGGAATGATATGGTATAACTGGTTCGGTCAAAAATGTACGGTCCGGGCTACCGACCCGGATAGGATAAAACGGAAGAGAGAGTTCCCTTTCCGCTAGAAAGGATTCATTTCTATGGATATCACTGAGAAGCTGGTCTATCTGGACAATGCCGCTACCACGGCCTGCGCACCGGAAGCTCTGGCCATTATGGTCGAGGCTCTGAGCGGCGCCTGCGGCAACCCCAGCAGCCATTACAGCATTGGCTATGAAGCCAAGGAATATGTGGATACTGCCCGTGCACAGGTGGCAAAGGCCATCAATGCAGCGCCGGCAGAGATCTTCTTCACCGGTTGCGGCTCTGAAGCCGACAACTGGGCAGTCAAGGGCACAGCCTTTACCAAGGCGCGCCAGAACAAAAAGCACCTGATCACCAGCGCTTTTGAACATCATGCGATCATGCACAGCATGCGCAGCCTGGAGCGTATGGGCTTTGAGGTCACCTATCTGCCGGTCACCTCTGAAGGCTATGTCCGCCCGGAGGATGTGGAGGCAGCGATCCGTCCGGATACTGCGCTCGTCAGCGTGATGATGGCAAACAACGAGATCGGCACCATTCAGCCCATCAAGGAGATCGCTGAGATCGCCCACAAGCACGGCGTCTGGATGCATACCGATGCGGTGCAGGCCGTGGGTGCGATCCCGGTGGACGTTAAGGAGTTGGGCGTGGATATGCTGAGCATGAGCGCCCACAAGTTCAATGGCCCCAAGGGTGTAGGTGCACTGTACTGCCGCAAGGGCGTATGGCCCCAGAACCTGATCGACGGCGGCAGCCAGGAAGCCCGCCACCGCGCCGGCACCGAGAACGTTGCAGGCATTGCCGGCATGGGCAAGGCGCTGGAGCTGGCTGTGGAAAAGCTGGACGAGCGCATGGCGCACGAGCAGGAGCTGCGTGATTATGTCATCGACCGCATTCTGTCCACCATCCCGGAAGCACGTCTGAACGGCGGCCGGGATCAGCGTCTGCCCGGCAACGTGAACATCAGCTTCCCGGGTCTGGAAGGCGAGACCATCCTGCTGGATCTGGATATGCATGGCATCTGCGCCTCTACCGGTTCTGCCTGCAACTCCGACAGCCTGGATCCCAGCCATGTTCTGCTGAGCATCGGCGTGCCGGAGGAGATCGGCCATGGCTCTATGCGGTTCACCTTTGGTCCGCAGAACACCATGGAAGAAGCAAAGTACCTGTGCGATGTGCTGGAGGAGGTCATTCCCCGCCGCCGTGCGATGAGTTGTATGTGGCTGCAGGGCCAGAACAAGGCCCGCCAGTTCAGCCTGAAGGGAGAACACTAAAATGGCAAGTATGTATAGCGCAAAGGTCATGGAACATTTTGCAAACCCGCACAATGTGGGTGAACTGCCTGATGCCAACGGCGTGGGTGAAGTTGGCAACCCCAAGTGCGGCGATATCATGCGGATGTACCTCAAGATCGAGGGCAACGTGATCGTGGATGTCAAGTTCATGACCTTCGGCTGCGGCGCAGCCATCGCCACCAGCAGCATGGCTACCGACCTGATCAAGGGCAAGACCATTGATGAGGCACTGAAGCTGACCAACAAGGCAGTTGTAGAAGCTCTGGACGGTCTGCCCCCTGTCAAGGTGCACTGCTCCGTTCTGGCTGAGCAGGCTGTCAAGTCCGCTCTGGCAGATTACTACCGCCGTCAGGGCATCGATCCGGAACCCATCGTGGGCAAGATCGAGGAAGACTGCGAGCATTGCGATCACTGCGGCTAAATCTCAATCTGATTTTCGGGTCTGTCGGAAGCGGCAGACCCTTTTTGTTTGCAGGGAGAGGTTTGCAGCGATGCCCAATGCCTGCTCTTTGGGGGAGAGAGATGGAGAAAGCTTTCTTCTTGTATCCAAGGCTTGAAACCAGTATTGTGTATATTTCGGGCTGATTATTCCAAAGCGTTTAATATGATGCCTGCTTTGCCTGTCTGTTCATGAAAAGTTAATAAAATGTTTATATACAGTTCACCAATTCCGGGTATAAATTAGGGCAACACAGGCGCAGACAGCGCCAAACCCATACGGAAACAGGCAATTGCGGCGAGATGATCTGCACAGCAGAGCTGCTCCTTAAGGCCTTTGTCCGAACAAGAAAGGAATTGGAAGGATATGAAAATTGGTTTTTGGGAACTGATCGTAGTTGTCGTGGTTGCGTTCGTGTTCATTGGCCCGGATCAGCTGCCTGCCTATGCTAAGAAGTTTGGCAAGATGCTGCGTGAGCTGAAAAAGTACACCGGCGCTGCTTCGGAGGAGATCCAGAAGAATGTGGTCGAGCCGCTGAACGAGATCCAGGCTCCCCTCAAGGAAGCGGTCGCTCCGCTGACGGATATCAAGAAGGATATCGACAACAGCGTGAAGGATGTGACCAAGAGTTTTACCAACATTGGCAAGACCAGCAAGGAAGAGGCTGCCAAGAAGGTAGAGGAGACTGTTGAGGAGATCGAAGAGCTGGAAGATCTGACCGAGACGGCTCCCGCTGCAGAGAAGGTTGCAGAAGAGGCCGCTCCGGCTGTGGAAGCTGCACCGGTGGAAGAAGCCCCTGTTGCAGAAGCTGCCCCCGCAGAGGAAGCTGCTCCGGCTGAAGAAGCAAAGGCCTGACACTTACTTAGGATGCACCGCACGAGCGGTTATCGAATAATACTGTAAATTTTGCCCCGCCCTGCGGGACACAAAAAAGGAGATTTTATTATGCGCGTTGGTATGAATGAACTTGTGATCATCCTGTTGGTCGTTCTGGTTGTCTTTGGACCCAAGAACCTGCCGAAGCTGGGCAAGATGTTTGGCAAGACCATGAACAACTTCAAGAAGGGCATGGAAGACGATGATGAGGATGAAGTTGTGACTGAAAAGAAGGCAGCAAAGAAGACCGAGGACGAGGAGTAATTTGTGGCTACGAACGTTAAGCGCAAAAAGAAAGCCGAAGTTGTGTCCGACGACGGCAGCATGACGCTGGGCGGCCATCTGAAGGAACTGCGCAATCGTCTGCTCATCTGCGCAGTGGTATTTGTGGTCGGTGTGGTGGTCTCGCTTGCTTATGCAGACCGTCTGATCGACCTGCTCACTGCAATGGGCCGTGACTTTTACACCTTTGTGTCGGTGGCTCCGCAGGAAAAGCTGATGCAGTATTTCCGTGTGTCCATCATGGCAGGTATCGTGGTCACGATCCCGGTGGCAGCCTACAATATCTATGCCTTTGCAAAGCCCGGCCTGAAAAAGAGCGAGAGCAACTTCTTCAAGCTGGTCATGCTGGTGGGCCTGATCATGTTCTGTGTAGGTGTGTTGTTTGCTTATAAGCTGATGATGCCCTTTATGCTGCAGTTCATGAGCACGCTGGAAGGTGCGGATTATATTCAGGCAACGACCAGTATCGAAAGCTATGTCAGCCTGTGTCTGACCATGTTTGTCATCTTTGGCTGTGTGTTTGAGATGCCGCTGGTCACCATCATCCTGTCCAAGATGGGTATCATCAATCCGGATCTGCTCAAGCAGGTCAAGGGTGTGGCGATCGTTATCATCTTCTTTATTGCAGCTGTGGTCACTCCGCCGGACATCGTGTCCCAGAGCATGGTTGCAATCCCCATGGTCGTGTTGTATTTTATCAGTATCTTCCTGAGCGGTATCTTCTACAAGCCGCATGAGGACGAGGACGACGAAGACGACGACGATGAAGACGAGGATGAGGACTGAACCGTCTTTTAAAAGGCAATAACTTTTTGGCGCACCCTGCGGGGTGCGCTTTTTGTTTGCCGGCAACAGCAGAGTTGTAAATACTGTACAGGGAATGTCCCGTGCGAATGTAAAAATGCCGGAACAACTGGTAGTTTTTTTGTCAAACAATACAATTGAACCGATTGCGGCAGGGTGATAAACTTAATATGGTAATCTGGCACAGCATTGGGGTTTTTGTGCCAGAGATACAATGAAAACTGCATGGGAGGCATACAAATGAAAAACAAACTGCGTTGTCTGCTTGCGGCGGTCCTGGTACTGTTCGCAGCAACGTTCAGCCTGACTGCATTTGCGGCGGAAGCTGAGAATGGCGAAGAAACTGAAAAACACAAGCATACCTATGAGGCAGAGTGGACCTGGCACGAAGGAACGGTTCCGGTTGCACAGCTTACTTTGACCTGTACTGATCCGGAATGCGATGACAGCAGACTGTGGGAAGTGCTGGCTGTTCCCAAGGTCGCAAAGCCTACCTGTACAAAGGACGGAACGGTCACTTGGAGTGCGGATATGTTTTGCTTCCTGGATGGTAATTGGTACAGTGACTCTATTACTGTCGATGGTGAAAAGGCTCGTGGCTGGCACAAATACGGCGAATCGGACTGGGTATGGGCGGATGACTGCAACACCGCGACCCTGAACCTGGTGTGCGAGGACTGCGATGCCTGCTTCCAGAAGACGGTAGGGACCACCCGCAAGGTGCTGAAGGATGCAGACTGCACCACTCCTGGTAAGGCGGAGTATACCACTGAGACGGTCACGGTTCCGCTGGTGCACGAAGGCACCCGTAACTACAACGCCAAGTGTGAGGCCAGCATTGGCGTGAAAGGCCACGACTGGGAAGAAAGCTGGAGCTGGGAACAGGCCAATGCAATGACCCAGAAGGCTACTGTGACCCTGACTTGCAATGATTGCCACAAAACGGTTTCCGCTTCGGAGTATGTTATTAAGAAAGAGACGGAGCCCACCTGCACCAAGGCTGGCGAGATCAGCTATTCTGCTGTTGTGAAATGCGAGGGTAAGGAGTGGACGGACACACTGGACCTGCCCGGAAAAAATAAGCTGGAGCACAAGTTTACGAACTATGTGTACAACAATGATGCAAAGTGCGGCCAGGACGGCACCGAAACGGCAAAGTGTGACTATAACTGCGGCACCCCTGATACCCGTAACGTACAGGGCACTGCGCTGAACCACAGCTTTACCAATTATGTCAACGACAACAATGCTACCTGCCTGGCAGACGGCACTGAGACCGCAACGTGCGACCACGGCTGCGGCGCAACCGATCCCCGCACACTGGAGGGCACAAAGCTGGAGCACCTGTTTACCAATTACGTCTCGGACGGCGAAGGCCACCTGGTGGCAGAATGCGACCGTGGCTGTGGTACCAAGGATGTGAAGAATGCTCCTGTGCAGACTGTGACCTACGGCGAGCCGGTCCACCTGTGCCAGCTGTACACAGTTGCAGTGAAGCACAATGGCCAGACCAGCACGGTCAAGATCTGCCCGGATTGCGGTAAGGTAAGCGACAAGAGCGTGCTGACTGCGGTGGCTGCTGAGAGCAACCAGGAACTGACCCTGATCGTCCGTGCCGGCACGCTGGCTAACGGCAAAAAGGTTATGGTTCTTGCATTTGAGAACAGCAATGGCACTATTGTAAAAATGAACGGTACTGTAAAGGTGCGTATTGCGCTGGCTGAGCTGAATAAGCTGGTGGGCGATGTGCAGACCCTGGCAGCAGTCAACACTGCTACCGGTGAGCAGAAGGCCTGCAGCTTTACTGTGGAAGATGGTAAGCTGGTGCTGGACGCAGCATTTGGCGGCAATGCGATCTGCGTATTTGCAGTAAACTGAACGCTCTGAACCGAAGAAACCACTGGGCGCACCCAAATGGGTGCGTCCTTTTTTGGCAAAAAAATCAGAAAACGGGTTTGAAAATCCTCTTTATAGGACATTTGCTGTGTTATACTGCTCTTGCAGACAGGGAAAATAGAAATCCTGATGCTGTTTGTGCCAAAGCACGGACAGCCCTGCTTTGTCTGTGCGAAAAGTGATGCTGGCTCTCCTTTTGTGTGTTCGGTTCATTTAAGGGCATTGATTTGTGTGTGGTAGTTCATAATAACCAGCTCACCGTGGCTGAAAATGCCGGGCGGGTACGAAAACCCTGCCATTTGATATGATAACCAGGCGCTCCTGTTTTTTGATAGCGTTTGGGCAGGATGCGTTTTAGTCATAATCCATCCCGGCGGGGATGGGTGGGCATGGCGGCCCAGTTCCCAGATCCTTGTTCTTCCCGGCTCTTTGAATGTGCGATCTACGCCTTGGCACATCCGAAGCAATAAGGTGCAGTAAGCCGGGCACTATGCGGCGGTCGCTCAACTGGCAGAGCACCTGCTTCCCAAGCAGGGGTGCGGGTTCAAGTCCCGTTCGCCGATCCGATATCCCTGTTCGGTGTAGCGGGGATTGTTTTACCTCTTTACCTGCTCTTCCCGGCTCTTTGGTGTGTATACCGTTTGATCTATTTGACCAAAGCAACAGGGCTTTGTAAGCCGGGCAAAACAAAGCGCCGCCCCGGAACAGGACGTTCCGGGGCGGCGCTGGTTATACCGTTAAAGGGATAGGATGCTTACATGGAGAAGTAACGCTTTGCGTTGTCGAAGCAGATGCCCTTGACGATCTTCTCCAGAGCCTTTTCGTCGTTGGGGTACTCGCCGTTTTCGACCCAGCCGCCGATCAGGTTGCACAGGATGCGGCGGAAGTAATCGTGACGGGTGTAGCTCAGGAAGCTGCGGCTGTCGGTCAGCATACCAACGAAGTTGCCCAGCAGGCCCAGGTTTGCCAGACTCTTCATCTGGTTCTCCATGCCGACCTTCTGGTCGTTGAACCACCAGCCGGAGCCGTGCTGGATCTTGCCGGGGATCTCATCGTTCTGGAAGCAGCCCAGAATGGTGCCGATCTGCTCGTTGTCTGCAGGGTTCAGGCTGTAGATGATGGTCTTGGGGCACTCGTCGGTATCGTTCAGAGCGCTCAGCAGGCTTGCGATCT
>CAYXQN010000094.1:0-7174 GCA_964466825.1 uncultured Faecalibacterium sp.
AAGGTGCCGTCCTGGATCTCGGTCAGGACCTTCTTCATCTCCTTGCGGGTCTCCTCCGTGATCAGGCGCTTGCCGGTGCGGTAGTCACCGTACTCTGCGGTGTTGGAGATGGAGTAGCGCATCTTGGAGAAGCCGCCCTCGTTGATCAGGTCAACGATCAGCTTCATCTCGTGGCAGGTCTCAAAATATGCCATCTCGGGAGCGTAGCCTGCCTCGACCAGGGTATCGAAACCGGCATGGATCAGCTCCGAAACGCCGCCGCACAGCACTGCCTGTTCGCCGAACAGGTCGGTCTCGGTCTCCTCCTTAAAGGTGGTCTGCAGGATGCCTGCACGGCCGGCACCAATGCCGGAAGCGTATGCCAGAGCGATCTCCTTTGCCTTGCCGGTAAAGTCCTGCTCCACGCAGATCAGGGACGGCACGCCGTGGCCCTCCACATACTGGCTGCGCACGGTGTGGCCGGGGCCCTTGGGTGCGATCATGATAACGTCCACGTTCTTGGGAGCCACAATGGTCTTGAAGTGGATGTTGAAGCCGTGTGCAAAGGCCAGAGCCTTGCCCTCGGTCATGTAAGGAGCCACCTGCTTGTTGTAGATGTCTGCGCACAGCTCATCGGGCACCAGCATCATGACCACATCGCCGGCCTTGGCAGCGTCTTCCACTTCCATGACCTTGAAGTTGTCGTGGGTGGCAGCAAACTTTGCAGCCTTTTCCCAATGGGCCGAACCCTTGCGCAGGCCGACTACGACATTCACGCCGCTCTCGGCCAGGTTCTCGGAATGAGCGTGGCCCTGGCTGCCAAAGCCAATAACAGCAACGGTCTTGCCGTCCAGTACGCCAAGGTTGCAGTCGGTATCGTAGTATTTCTTGATCGCCATGATAGTAGTCTCCTTTGTCTGTTCTCTTTTTGTCGTTGGTGTAAAACGATCTATTTTTCGCCCCTCTAAGGCGGAAAAGCAATTATTCATGTACCGGCTTTTGCATGTGCTGGTGCATTCCGCCCCGCTCCAGTGCAGTAACACCGGTGCGGCACTGTTCCAGGATCTTATAATCCTTAAACATCTTCAAAAATGCATCCAGCTTTTCCGGTCTGCCGATCAGTTCAAAAACCATGCTGTCCGGAGACAGATCAATGATCTTTGCCTTGTAGATGCTTGCGATCTCTTTCAGCTCGCCCCGGTTGTGGACATCTGCCTCTACCTTGAGCAGCAGCAGCTCCCGTTCCAGTGCCCGGTCGCCGTCCAGAACAAAGACCTGCCGGGTCACTTCCAGCCGTTCGGTCTGCAGCAGCAGCTGCTGCAGCTCCCGCTCGTTGCTGGTAATGGTCACGGTGATGCGGCTCACGGTGGGGTCATTGGTGGCCGATACCGTCAGGCTGTCGATATTAAAGCCCTTGCGGCAGAACAGGCTGGACACCCGTGCCAGAACGCCGCTCTGGTTGTCCACCAGCAGGCTGATGACTCTGCGCTGACTGGATTCCATATCGTGTCCCTCCTTATTCCATGATGATATCGTCGATGCTGCCGCCGCCCGGGATCATCGGCAGGACCTTTTCATCCTTGTCGATGACACATTCGATCCAGGTGGGGCCTTTGCACTGGAGTGCCTCGGCAAAAGCGGTCTGGAACTCTGCAAGATTGGTGCAGCGGTAGCCCTTCAGCCCAAAGCCCTCAGCCAGCTTGACAAAATCGGTCTTGCGGTGGGGGTCGGTCTGGGAGTAGCGCTTGTCGTAGAAGGTGGTCTGCCACTGACGGACCATGCCCAGCACCGAGTTGTTGAAGATGACCGTGATGATCGGCAGCTCGTAGCTGACAGCCGTGCAGGCTTCGTTCAGATTCATGTGGAAGGAGCCGTCGCCGGTAAACATGACCACGCGCTGGTCTCTGCCCAGAGCCATCTGTGCACCGATCGCTGCGCCGTAGCCAAAGCCCATGGTGCCCAGGCCGCCGCTGGTGATAAAGCCGCGGCTCTTGGTGTGGCGCAGATACTGCGCTGCCCACATCTGGTGCTGGCCTACGTCGGTCACATAGACGGCTTCCGGCCCGCACTGGTTGCACACCTCGCCAATGACCTGATGCGGCATCAGCCGGGAGGGATCGGACACCGGGTGGTAGTCCTGTGCCTGCCACTCCTGGATCATGGTCATCCACTCCGGATGCTCTTTTTCCTGGATCTGCGGCAGCAGAGCCCGCAGCACATAGGCTGCGTCGCCGGTAATGGAAAGGTCCACTTCCACATTCTTGCCCAGCTCGCTGGGGTCGATGTCGATCTGGATGATCTGTGCATTCTTGGCAAAGGTGCGGGGGTTCAGCGCCACACGGTCCGAAAAACGGGTGCCCACTGCGATCAGCAGGTCGCACTCGGCCACGGCCCGGTTGGAGGTATAGCAGCCGTGCATACCCAGCAGGCCAAGGTTCATGGGGTCATCGTAGGACACCACGCCGGCGGCCATCAGGGTATAGGTGGCGGGGATCTGTGCCTTATGCAGCAGGTCCCGCAGGGGCTGGCAGCTCAGTGCGCTGCGTACGCCGCCGCCAAAATAGACCAGCGGACGCTTTGCCCGGTTGATCAGCTGTGCAGCCTGGTCGATCTGGTCCAGGTCCACAGTAGTGACCGTGCGCACCTTTTCGGGCTGCTGCGGGGTGAACTCGCAGATGGTGGCGGTAACATCCTTGGGGATGTCCACCAGTACCGGGCCCTTGCGGCCGCTCTGTGCAATGCGGAAGGCTGCCCGCATGGTGTCGGCCAGATCTTCTACCCGGCGCACAGTAAAGTTATGCTTGGTGATGGGCATCGTAATGCCCTCGATGTATGCTTCCTGGAAACTGTCCTTGCCAAGGCCCGGGGTGGCCACGTTGCCGGTAAAGGCTACCATGGGCACCGAGTCCATGTAGGCTGTGGCAATGCCGGTGACCAGATTGGTAGCACCCGGGCCGCTGGTGGCCAGCACAACACCGGTGCGGCCGGTGGCGCGGGCGTAGCCGTCCGCCGCATGGGATGCGCCCTGCTCGTGGGCTGTGAGCACATGGGTGATGCGGTCGGAGTTTTTGTAAAGCTCGTCATACAGGTTCAGCACTGCGCCGCCGGGATAACCAAAGATGGTATCCACGCCCTGCTCGCACAGAACCTCAACAAAGATCTGCGAACCGTTCATCTGCATGGTGAGTCTCTCCTGTTCCCTCTATAAAATCGGATCTCATTCTGCAGGAGCACTGAAAATAAAAAGCCCTTGTCTCCTGTAAAATTCAAGAGACAAAGACCTTGAAATAACAAGCTCTCTGCGGTACCACTCTTGTTGGTGCACTTCGGCACCCCCCTCATGGACTTCCAACAAAGTCCTGCACGTTAACGGCTGCAACCGGCGCTGCTTAAAAGGCCAGGCCCTTGGGCAGGCTGCTCCGGGAGGACTTCCGCACATACGGTGCTGACTGCCTTGCAGCATCCGGCAGCTCTCTGGACAGCATGGGAGTATGTGGTACTTTTTCCCATCGACGCATTTGTTAGGTAAATTATACTATAAATCGAGGGATTGTCAATCGACATTTTGTAACCTGACTCACCCAAAACATGAAGGAATTTGAATACTCTTGCACCAGCCGTAAAACCGCTGTATACTTCAATTACAAGGGTCCGCGGCGGGGGATTCCGGCGGACAAACAAGAACTGGCTCATTGCTGAAAAAAATAGAGGGAATGATTATGATGACATTACCTGAGTGGAATGCCCGTCTGCACGGGCTTGTGATCTTTCGGGCACTGCTTTGTGACCCCGTGGCTGCCGGGATGGCGGCGCTGACCCAGACCCTGAGCCAGCCGGACTGCACGACTGCGGCGGCCTGTGCAGCAGCTGCGGAGTTTGAGGCAGCTTTGTTTGAGCACACGGTCAACTGGGGTGACTATCTGTCTGCCGCCGTGCTGGAGACCGAGACCGTCTGCGTGCGCAAGGCGGCGGTTGGTGCTCTGGACCCGGTGCTTCAGGCAGCGCTGGACGGGGAACTGGCGTTTTTGCAGCAGCTTTGCACCCTGACGCTGGATGAGCTGCTGCAGTCTGCTGTACAGCCCGGGCTGCAGCAGGCGCTGGACTTTTTGCCCCGCTGGAAGACGACCCATACAGACCTTGCTGCAGCCTATGCCCAGCGGATGCAGGAGGCAGGCAAAAAGGGCTATGGGATGTTTGCCAAGCATCATGTGTTCACGGTGGAAAACGGCCAGCTGGTACCGGTCAAGTATCCGGACCCTCAGCGCCTGAGCGAGCTGCCCGGCTACGAAAAAGAGCGCGAAAAGGTCATTGCCAATACCCGGTCGCTGCTGGCCGGCGGCCCGGCCAACAACGTGCTGCTTTATGGCGATGCGGGCACCGGCAAGTCCAGTGCGGTCAAGGCCATTGCCAACGAGTTTGCCCCCGAGGGTCTGCGTCTGGTGGAGGTCAAAAAGAACCAGCTCTATCAGATCCCCGACCTGATGGACCGGCTGGCGGCAAATCCCCTCAAGTTCATCCTGTTCATCGACGATCTGAGCTTTACCGCCAACGATGACAACTTTGCGGCCCTCAAGGCCATCCTGGAGGGCAGTGTGGGCGGCCGCGCCAGGAATATTGCGGTGTACGCCACCTCCAACCGCCGTCATCTGATCAAGGAGACCCTGACCGACCGCACCGGGGATGATATCCACGAAGCGGATACCCGTCAGGAGCTGATGAGCCTTTCGGCCCGGTTCGGCCTGACTGTCACCTTCCAGCGGCCGGAAAAGGCCCGCTTTGAGAGCATCCTTGCCCAGCTGGCAGAGCAGCACGGCATCCAGATGCCCATGGACCAGCTGTTGGTCAAGGCCGAGGCCTTTGCCATCCGTGCCGGCGGCCGCAGCCCCCGTGTGGCCAAACAGTTTATTGAACAATGTGAGGCAGGCGTCCAGAAATAAACCCTGCTGTGTCCCAAAGCCAGCCGCTGCAGAACAGGAGCGTATCCTTTTTGCGGCGGCTGGTTTCGTCTATTTTTTAATTATGAGTCCAAATGCTTGCAAAAAGGGTATGATTTGGTTATAATGAACATATCGAACGGCAATTCTTGAAATTGTTTGTTAAAGATTTATACGGAGGGAATCACTATGGGCTTTTTAACTGGTAAAACCGTGATCATCACTGGCGCTGGCCGTGCTGTTCTCAGCGACGGCAGCTGCGGCTCTATCGGCTACGGCATTGCAACTGCCTTTGCCAAAGAGGGCGCAAACCTTGTCATCACCGGCCGCAACGTCAAAAAGCTGGAGGATGCCAAGCAGGAGCTGGAAGAAAAGTATGGCGTTAAGGTCTTGGCAGTTCAGGCCGATGTGAGCGCAGGCAGCGACAACGAAGCTGTGGTCGCCAATGTGGTCAAGCAGGCTGTGGATACCTTTGGCGGCATCCAGGTGCTGATCAACAACGCACAGGCCTCTGCCTCCGGTGTGACCATTGCGGACCACACCACGGACCAGTTCAACCTGGCAATGTATTCCGGTCTGTATGCTACCTTCTACTACATGAAAGCCTGCTACCCCTATCTGGCCGAGAGCAAGGGCAGCGTGATCAACTTTGCATCGGGCGCAGGCCTGTTTGGCAACTATGGTCAGTGTGCATACGCTGCCGCCAAAGAGGGCATCCGCGGTCTGACCCGTGTTGCCGCTACCGAGTGGGGCAAGGACGGCATCAATGCCAACGTCGTCTGCCCGCTGGCCTGGACCGCTCAGTTGGAGCAGTTCCAGAAAGCATATCCGGAAGCCTTTAAGGCCAACGTCAAAATGCCTCCTATGGGCCACTATGCAGATTCTGAGCTGGAGATCGGCCGCGTCTGCGTCCAGCTGGCACAGCCCGACTTCAAGTATCTGTCCGGCGAGACCCTGACCCTGGAAGGCGGCATGGGCCTGAGACCGTGATCCATAGCCCCGCCTGACCTGCAGTAATTACAAAACCTGACCCCATCCGTGGCCGCACAGACCATGGGTGGGTTTTTTCTTGGTTAAAAAACAGGAAAGATTAAAATTCTCCATTATTGCCAAAAATAAGGCGGTAATTTGTAACCCAGAAACAGGAAATAGGGGCTTGCATCTGCCAAAAGGTCGTGCTATACTTTAGTTACTGAACGATAAGTAAGTAAATATGAGGTGATCACGTGGATAAAAAGCCACGGACGGAGGGAGAGTTCCTCCGCCGCAAACAGGAGATCATGCAGCAGTGCTACGAGTGCTATGCAGAGCACGGTTTTAACGGCACCGGGATCAAAATGCTGGCGAAATACTGCGGGTGTACGTCCGCAAATCTTTATGTGTATTTTGAAAATCTGGATGATCTGATCATTCAGTCCACCGAGTATTGCATGAGCAAGGTGGAAGACGATTTTATGGCCAAGGCCCCCACCAGCGTGCCGGAGCTATGGCGTTTTATTGATGAGATACCCTATTGGACGGCAGAAAAGCACGGCAAAAAGTACCGGCTGATGTACCAGATCTATACCCATCCCAAGTACATCGAATACGGCAAAAAGTTTTTTGCAGGCGTGGACCGCCGCTATACAGAGTACGCCAAATTTCTGGAGAGCAAGATCGGTATCCCTTACAACATTACCACGCCGCTGATCTTTATCCTGATCCGTGCCTGCGTGCACTATGCCCTGTTCGGGGACGAGTTCTACCTGAAAGCACAGATCGGTGTGCTCAAGCAGAGCATTGCTCTGTTCTACGAAAAATTCAACAGCCAGAAAAATACGGAGCAACAAAAGCTGCCGGAACAGCAGAAGGAGGTGTGAGCAGCAGCACTGTCGACCTGATCTATGAACCGAGTTAAAACTGCTTTTGGGTATTGTTGATATAGATGTGATCCTGATGTAGAGTTCATCACCGGCACAGCGCCCTCGCCTGGCTTTGGGGGCAAGAGCGGCAAGCCGGTGTCCGGCGCTGGCCCGGATGGCTGCCCCTGTTTGCGGCGGCCATCGGCGGAGGCAGTAAAGCGCCGCCTGTAACAATGCGGACCCCTTCCTAACGGGGCTGGAGCAACAGCCCCGGAGTCATCGGTACCAATGGATGATTGCGGCATCCGTTGCACCGAGACGGAAATAAAAAGAGCGTGCTGCATCTGCGCAGCACGCTCTTTTTGTTTGAACGGACAGAACTGGCCGTCTAAAGAAGTATAAGACATTATTACTACTTAT
>CAYXQN010000095.1:0-7128 GCA_964466825.1 uncultured Faecalibacterium sp.
CAACGCACAGAACTCCTACAACGACAAGGAGAACTGGAAGAACCTTGTCAAGCACATTATGGAGTGCGATTTCAGCTGGGATGTCTCCGCCAAGAGCTACGAAGGCCTGTACAACGAGACCGCAAACCTCTGGTGATCGATCCGCCAAAGCAGATAAAAGCCGCCCGACTCTTTATGAGCCGGGTGGCTTTTTTGACAGGGAAAACGCACTCCATTTGTAAAGAAAGGGAAATGTTGTTGTGTGATTTGTATAAAGTTGAGCAAAAGCGTGAAAAATGAGCTCGATTTTTGAGATGTTACTTGCCAAAAGGCAAAAAGGAATGTTATACTTACAGCAATCCGCAACACAAAATCAATAGAATTGAAAAAAAACCGAAATAAATGCGGGTCAAAGGAGAAACGTTATGAACTGGAAACGGATCATAAGTGGTGCGCTGGCAGCGGGGCTGATGCTGGCGATGCCGGTTCAGCTGATGGCATCGGCTGAGAGCATTGACGTAACCAATAGTGTGACTTATTCCGGGGGGGGGTACACCTTTGAGAAGATAAGTCACCCGGAAAAGGATGTGATGACTGCAGACGGTATCGTGGACTATCTGGGCGGCGGCTCGGTGGACGTGGTTGCCGACCCCGA
Source organism: uncultured Faecalibacterium sp. (assembly GCA_964466825.1). GTDB lineage: Bacteria > Bacillota > Clostridia > Oscillospirales > Ruminococcaceae > Faecalibacterium. The sequence goes on from CAYXQN010000095.1 coordinate 635, forward strand.
GAGCGAGTTTTATAACGCTGGTGCTCGTGGCCAGAACTATGCATGGGCAGCCCTGAGCTATGGCGATTGGCTGTATGTGAGCACCTGCTACTCGAACATGAACAGCACCCTGAGCTTTATGAAGAGCAGCCTGGGCGATGTGTTTGACGAAGCAATGCAGGATGCCGCATTCGACCTGCTGTTCAATGGAGATTTCTTCAACGGCGAGGAAGATGACGGCATCGCAAACAGCATTCTGGTCAAGATCAATACCAAGACCGGCGAAAGCAAACTGCTGATGTCCAAGAACACCAATGGCTATGGCCCGGCATTCCGCAATGGTATTGCCTACAAGGGCAAGCTGTATTTCTGCGGCTCGGTGCGTCAGGGCGACTCCACGGGTCTGCCCAGCGTGTGGCAGGTCGATCCGGAGACGGATGAATGCAAGGAAGTTTACTGCGGCATTGATAATATGCAGGACTACATTGCTGCATACAGAGCTGGTATCTCCACTGGCATCCGCGGTATGTGCGTTTACAAGGATCAGCTGGTCATCAGCAACGTGACGATGGATGCTGCTACCGGCGAGAGCAGCGCAACCATTCTCATCTCCACCGATCCGGAGCAGGGCTTTACGCAGGTCGCTGACTCCAAGGATCTGTTCGGCTATCCGGCCTACCATTACAGCGACAGCATTTATGGCGGCAGTATCTGGGAGATGGTCGAATTCAACGACCGCCTGTATGTTTCCATCTGCACGGGAACACCGGATAATATGCCGGACAACAACACCATGCAGTCTTTTGCACTGGTCCGTGGTGACCAGAACGAGGATGGCTCCTTTACCTGGACGGTTCTGGCGGGCGATCAGGAAAAGGACGGCGCCCGTTACACCTTTGGCATTGACCCGGAGCGCACCCGTGCAGGTGCAGCTACTTTGATGGTCTATGGCGATTACCTCTACATTGGTGAGTACAACGACGAGGAGATCGCACTGGAGCGTATCCTGTTTGATAAGACCGGTGAGGAATCTGACGGTGCTTTCTTTGGCGGCATTGATTGTTCGTTCATCAATGCAAACCTGGATCAGTCGGTCAGCCTGTACCGGATGGACAAGGACGAAAACATGGAGCTGGTCATGGGTGACAAGACCCAGATGTTCCCCAACGGCAGCCTGTCCGGGCTTGGCTCCGGCTTTGGCCGCAACGAGAACCAGTACATCTGGCGTATGGAAGTGTACGATGGCAAGCTGTACATTGGCACCTTCGATACCAGCAGCCTGCTGCAGCCCTTTGGTCAGCTGGTCAATGGAGATCTGATCACTCAGTCGCCCAGTGAGTGGAAGAGCCAGATCCAGTACCTGAAGACATTCCTGAACACGCTGAGTGATTCGGACACGGATGGCAACTGGCTGAGCATGGCAAAGACCGTAAAATCGACCGCAAAAGTAATGTTCAAGAATCTGTCTGTCAAGAGCGTGGCTGGCATCCTGAAGCTGCTGAACTATATGCGTAAGGCAGAGCGCGGCTTTGACCTGTATGTGACCGAGGACGGCATCAACTTTGAGACCGTTACCATCAATGGCTTCGGCGATCCGTACAACCAGGGCCTGCGTGTGTTTGCCACCACCGATCAGGGCCTGTGCATTGGCACGGCAAACCCCTTCTACGGCACGCAGGTCTGGATCCAGCGCTGAGTAAGCGGCCGGAAGCCTTTTGTGAGATCGAGAAAAAAATAACAGCTGAAGAGTTGTGTTGTGCAGCAAACCTGTGCTATAATGCACAGGATGAAGCTCTTTTAGAGGGCTTGTGGGTTATGAATGCTGGATACAGCAAATGAAAGAGAGGATCTTATGAAAGCAAAACGATGGATCAGCGGTATGCTGGCGGCAGCGATGCTGTTGGCAATGCCCATCCAGGCGCTGGCAGCTTCCGGAGTGGACGAAACAAATACCTTCTATTACACACAAGGTGATTATATCCTTGAAAAAATCAGCCATCCGGAAAAGGATGTGATGACATCGGATGGCCTTGTGGACTACTTGGGCGAGGGTGCGGTGGACGTTGTCATCGACCCTGAGAGCGAGTATTATAATGCGGGCGACCGTGGCCAGAATTACGCTTGGGCGGCCATTGGATACGGGGATTATCTGTATGTGAGTACCTGCTATTCCAGCATGAATACGACGCTTGGCTTTATGAAAACGGTCATGGGTGACCAGTTTGATGAAGCTATGCAGGATGCGACTTTTAATGCACTGTACAACGGAGCCTTCTTCAATAGCGAGGAAGATGGTGGTAATGCGGACAGTATTCTGGTCAAGATCAACACATTGACGGGCGAGACGACCATAATGATGTCGATGCAGACGAACGGTTATGGGCCGGTATTCCGCAACGCTGTGGAGTACAAGGGCAAGCTGTATTTCTGCGGTTCAGTCCGTCAGGGCCTGGCAACCGGTTTGCCGAGTGTGTGGCAGATCGACCCGGAGACCGACGAATGTAAAGAAGTATTTGTGGGTCTGAGCAATCTGCAGGACTACTATGCTGCATACAAAAAGGGAATCTGCACGGGCATCCGTGGTATGTGCGTCTATAACGATCAGCTGGTCATTACAAATGTGACCATGAATGCAGCTACCGGCGAAAGCAGCGCAGAGATCCTGATTTCTGCAGATCCGGAGCAGGGCTTTACCCGTGTTGCAGACTCGAACGATTTGTTCGGCTATCCGGCCTACCATTACAGTGACAGCATTTATGGCGGCAGCATCTGGGACATGGTGGAATATAACGGCAGCTTGTATGTGGCTATCGTTACGGGAACCCGGGATAATATGCCGGACGATAACACCATGCAGTCCTTTGCACTGGTCCGTGGTGACCAGAACGAGGATGGCTCCTTTACCTGGACGGCTCTGGCGGGCGATCAGGAAAAGGATGGCGCCCGTTACACCTTTGGCATCGACCCGGAGCGCACCCGCTCTGGCGCTTGCACGCTGATGGTCTATGGCGATTATCTCTACATTGGCGAGTACAATGATGAACAGATCGCTTTGGAGCGTATTCTGTTTGACAAGACTGGTGAGGATGCGACAGGTCAGTTCGGAGCCGGCATCGACTGCTCCTTCATTAACGCAAACCTGGATCAGTCGGTCAACCTGTACCGGATGGACAAGGACGAAAATATGGAGCTGGTCGTGGGCAACAAGACCAAGATGTTCCCCAACGGCAGCCTGTCCGGCCTTGGTTCCGGCTTTGACCGCAACGAGAACCAGTACATCTGGCGTATGGAAGTGTATGACGGCAAGCTGTATGTGGGCACCTTTGACACCAGCAGCCTGCTGCAGCCCTTTGGTCAGCTGGTCAACGGAGATCTGCTCACGCAGTCGCCCAGCGAGTGGAAGAGCCAGATCCAGTATTTGAAGGAATTGATGGACGTCGTGTACAAGGCAAACTTCAGTGAAAGCGGCCGTGTCAGCGCAATAGCAAAAGCGGTCGGCTATTCGCTGAAGTATGTGATGCAGAATATGACGTACAGCAATGTGACCGGTGTACTGAAACTGCTGAACTATATGCGTAAGGCAGAGCGCGGCTTTGACCTGTATGTATCCGAGGACGGCATCAACTTTGAGACCGTTACCATCAATGGCTTCGGCGATCCGTACAACCAGGGCCTGCGTGTGTTTGCCACCACCGATCAGGGCCTGTGCATTGGCACGGCAAACCCCTTCTACGGCACGCAGGTCTGGATCCAGCGCGCAGAATAAACCTACATAACACAAGGCTCGCACCAAAGCCCTCCCTGCCCGGGGAGGGCTTTTTGTGTGCTCAAAAGCGGACTGTGCAGCGGCAAAACAGACTGGAAAAAGAATGATAAATTTTCGTGCAGAAAGCTGTAAAAATTGATAAAAAATTGGCAACCATGAACAAAAACAGGAGGACGATAGGAAAAGGGCTGGGCACTCGCCCGAAATTATGGATAATTCATAAATTTTGATAAACGTTTGGTTGAAAAACCAGAAATGTTTGAGTATACTAGGAATAAAGGTTCTTTACTAAAATTTGCACAGGAGGGTAATTGCTTGAAGGCCTGGTACAAAGCACTGGAAGATATCGTATGGCTGACCCAGCTGGGCCTGAATATGCTTTTGCCCTTGGTGATGTGTCTGAGTGGCTGCTGGTGGGCCGTAAATAACTGGGGCTGGACCCCGTGGCTTTATCTGCCGGCGGTGCTGCTTGGGCTGGCATCCGGTGGGCAGAATTTCTGGCAGTTTGCCAAGGAACGTATGGAACGCTCAAAAAAAGAACAAAGTCAGCGGGTGGGGTTCAATACCCACCGGTGACCGGGAGGTTTTTATGAAGTTGCAGCCGGAATCCCAAAAAGAACTGCGGCGCATCGCCAGCGGCGTTGCTATCTGCACCGCCGCTATGTGGGCGGTGTTTGCAGCATTCAACGTGGTGGGCTGGGTCGCTTTTGACTACACCGTGGTACTGGGCAGTCTGATCGGCGCAGCCATTGCAGTGGGCAACTTTGCAGGCATTTGTTTTGCGGTGCAAAAGGCCCTTGACGAACAGGACGAAAAAAAGCGCAAACAGCAGCTGCAGGCATCCTATAATGTGCGGATGGCACTGCAGGCGGTATGGATCATCGTGGCCATCGGTGCCCCCTGCTTCCAGCCGTTTGCCGGCGTACTGCCTCTGCTGTTCCCGAGAGTAACGATCTATTATCTCCAAGTAACCGGCAAGTACAAGCCGCTTGCGCCCCGGACCGAGACGGAGGAAGTCAGTGTGGAGGACGCCCCCGCCCCGGAACAGGAGGCAGCGCCTGTGCCCGAGGACGAAGGGGGTGAAACGTAACAAATGGAATTGAACGGCGCAAAGATCCTTTTTACGATCCATACTAATATCCCCATTTTAGGCGACTTTAAGATCACACAAACACTGGTCAGCACCTGGATCGTCATGGCGCTGCTTTCAGGGCTTGCGATCTGGCTGGGGCATGGCCTCAAGCTGGAAAACATCTCAAAGCGGCAGGCGGCTGCGGAGTTCATCGTGGAGCGGCTGGACCAGTTTGTCCACGACAACATGGGCTATCACTTTGACAAGTATATCCCACTGATCGGCACCATTTTTGCCATGAGCATCGGCTGCAACCTGATCAGTGTGCTTGGTTTCTGGAGCCCCAGTGCAGACCTGAACACCGAGGCGGCATGGGCCATTGTAGTATTTGTGATCATCATGTATTACAAGCTCACCACCAACGGCCTGCTCAGTTACCTCAAGGGCCTGCTGGACCCCATCTTTATCATGGCGCCCATCAATGTGCTGTCCGAGGTGTCTACCCCGGTCAGTATGGCGTTCCGTCATTTTGGTAACATTCTTTCCGGTACGGTCATTTCCACACTGCTGTACTGGGCGCTGGCAAGCCTGAGCCATGTTGTATTTGGCTGGCTGCCCGGTTTCCTGAGCAATCTGCAGCTGTTCCAGATCGGTATCCCGGCGTTTACCGGCCTGTATTTTGATTGGTTTGGCGGCTGCATCCAGGCATTCATCTTCTGTACCCTGACGGCTATCTTTATCAAACGTGCTGCCGGTGAAGAATAACTGCTTCCCGTCGGCTGAAAAAACAAACATTTTTGGAGGACAAAACCTATGACTGACTTTCAGTATCTCGCTCGTGGTATCGCTCTGGCAGGCTGTGGCATCGGCGCAGGCTGCGCTCTGATCGCAGGTATCGGCCCTGGTATTGGCGAAGGCAACGCTGCTGCTGCTGCCTGTGAGGCAGTCGGCCGTCAGCCCGAGTGCAAGGGCGACGTTACCAGCACCCTGATCCTGGGTGTTGCACTGTCTGAGACCACTGGTATTTACGGCTTTGTTACGGGCCTTTTGCTGATCTTCCTGGCTCCTGGCCTGTTCATGCAGTGGCTGTAAGCGTCTGATCCTGCAAAACAAAACGAAAGGAGACGCTTATGGACGTTTACCAGGCGTTGATCACGCTGGACGGCTGGACCTTTTTGGCTCAGATCTGCAACCTGGCGATCCAGCTGCTGATCTTTAAGAAGTTCCTGCTGAAGCCGGTCAAGCAGGTGATCGCCGAGCGCAAGGCAAAAGCGGACAGCGAGATCGCCAATGCACAGCAGCTGCGTGCAGAGGCAGAGAACATGAAGGCCGAGTATGAGCAGAACCTGCAAAATGCCCGTGCCGAGGCCAACCAGATCGTGGCTGCTGCACAGAAAACGGCTGCCATCCGCAGCGAGGAGCTGCTGGGTGAGGCCCGTGCTCAGGCGGCTGCCCTGAAGCAGAAGGCAGAAGCCGATATTGCGCAGGAGCGCAAAAAGGCTGTCAACGAGGTCAAGGACGAGATCGGCGGCATTGCAATGGAGATCGCATCCAAGGTCGTGGAGCGCGAGATCAGCGAGGCTGACCACAAGGACCTGATCGACGAATTTATCAAAAATGTGGGTGAAGCATCATGACCGAGACTGCAAGGATGTACGGCGGCAGCCTGTACGACCT
>CAYXQN010000096.1:0-7063 GCA_964466825.1 uncultured Faecalibacterium sp.
CTTCTGGAGGTAGGCCAGCAGATTGCGGCGGCGGCCAACCATCTTCAGCAGACCACGGCGGCTGTGGTGATCCTTGGGGTTCTTCTTCAGGTGCTCGTTCAGCTCGTTGATGTGAGCGGTCAGCAGAGCGACCTGGACTTCGGGGGAGCCAGTGTCCTTCTCGGTCAGAGCGACTTTGGCCATAACTTCCTGCTTGTTCATAATAAAATACCTCTTTATAAAATGATAAATCATTTGCCGATGGCACAGCAGCGGGAAACGGTATCTCCCAATGGGCATACTCCCAGCCCCGAACCACGGTAACAGACATAGTATAGCAGAACCGGGGATAAAAAGCAAGGATTTTTTTTTCGGGCCAAGGTCTGTTTTTTGCGGCAGGGTGCCGCCTTTTTCCGGCACAAAGAAAGGCCGGTGCCCAGGGGTCCGGGCACCGGCCATTGAAGAGATCGGCATGGATACGGCTGAAAGAAAAAGGAGAGAGGCAAAGGTAAGGAGGAGGGTGCTGTCATTCCACAGCGTCAAAGCCGTTTTGCAGATCGGCGAGGATATCGTCGATGTGTTCTGTGCCGATGGAAAGGCGGATGGTGTTGGGTTTGATGTCCTGCTCAGCCAACTCCTCTGCAGTCAGCTGGCTGTGGGTCGTGGTAGCCGGATGGATGACCAGGCTCTTGACGTCGGCCACGTTGGCCAGCAGAGAAAAGATCTGCAGATGGTCGATAAAGCGGTGTGCCTGTTGTACACCACCCTTGATCTCAAAGGTGAAGATGGAGCCGCCTCCATGGGGGAAATACTTCTGGTACAGGGCGTGGTCCGGATGGTCCGGCAGGGAGGGGTGATTGACCTTTTCCACCAGCGGATGCTGAGCCAGAAATTCCACCACCTTTTTGGTGTTTTCGGCATGGCGGTCCAGCCGCAGCGAGAGGGTCTCGATGCCCTGCAGCAGCAAAAAGGCAGCAAAAGGCGAGATGGCGGCACCGGTGTCCCGCAGCAGGACCGCACGGATGTAGGTGACAAAGGCGGCCGGCCCGGCAGCGTTGACAAAGGATACACCATGATAGCTGGGGTTCGGCTCGGCTATGGCGGGGTATCGGCCGCTGGCCGCCCAGTCAAAGCTGCCGGAGTCTACGATAATGCCGCCCAGTGTGGTGCCATGGCCGCCCAGAAACTTGGTGGCGGAATGGACCACGATGTCGGCCCCGTGCTCGATGGGGCGGATAAGATACGGAGTACCGAAGGTATTGTCCACCACCAGGGGCAGGCCGTGCTTGTGGGCCAGCGCAGCCAGAGCATCCAGATCCGGGATATCGCTGTTGGGGTTGCCCAGAGTCTCGATGTAGATGGCACGGGTGTTTTCCTGAATGGCCGCTTCCACGGCTTCCAGGTCGTGGATATTGACAAAGCTTGCGGTAATGCCAAAGCCGGGCAGGGTATGGGCCAACAGATTGTAGCTGCCGCCGTAAATGGTCTTTTGGGCCACAAAATGGCCGCCGTTCTGGCCCAGAGCCTCCAGCGTATAAGCAATGGCGGCAGCGCCGGAAGCCAGTGCCAGCGCAGCGACACCGCCCTCCAGAGCGGCAACGCGCTTTTCCAACACATCCTGCGTGGAGTTTGTCAGGCGGCCGTAGATGTTGCCTGCGTCCGAAAGCCCAAACCGGGCAGCAGCGTGCTCGCAGTTGTGGAACACATAGGAGGTGGTTGCATAGATCGGCACAGCCCGTGCATCGGTTGCCGGGTCGGGAGTTTCCTGACCCACATGGAGCTGCAGCGTTTCAAATTTGTAGTTGGACATGATCGTGATCCCTTTCGTATCGACAAATGTGTGGATGGGCAGACAAAAAGGGCCGTTTCACATTCGTCCGAACCGAAAGTTGGCTCTTACGAGCTGTTCAAAGAGGTTTTTCATAACAGGACTCCTGTTCTTTAACCTACTGCTTCGATGGGAATATTTTAGCACTGACAACCCACCGTGTCAATAGGAAAATGAAAAAATTCCGGATAAAAACAGATCTGCCCCGGCAGAAAACCCAAAACAGGTTTCTGCCGGGGCAGGCCCGGTGAAGAAGAAAAAGAAGAAAATTAATTAGAAGAAAGCATGATTCATTTGCCGCCCTGCAGGCGCTTTTCCATCTGCGCATTCAGCACGACATTCTTGATGGCCTCGCAGATCACCCGCAGCAGGCCGATGATCCAAAAGCCCTGCAGCTCCATCACGATGCCGTCCACCATGCCCATGCTGATGGCGCCGTTGGTCATTTTGGCAAGGGCGCGCAGGGGCATATTATACTGGAACAAAACGTTCAGGTCCGGTTTGCCGTTGCGGATGCTGCTGTCCAGCCGCATTTTCAGCACGGCGGCCACCAGCCAGCCCAGAGGACTGCGTCCGCGGCCCATCTCACCCAGAGTCATATTGCGGTCGATGCGGACCTGGTCAACGGGGATATCGCGGCCCAGCAGGGCAGCAAACTCTGCATCCGGAACATTTGCGATATCGCCGGCGGCGTAGTGGGGCAGTGCCAGCCCGGCGTACGGTGCCGGTGCATGGGTGCCTTCCACCTCCAGGATGCAGCTCAGGCGGATGTCGGCGCTGCTGGCGCCGATGTGCAGCTGATAGCTGCCGTCCTCCACCTCCCAGCGGTCGGTCTTTACGTTCCAGTAGCGGAACGCCTTGTCGTCCAGCGGGATGGTCACGGTCTTGCTTTCACCGGCCTTCAAAAAGACCTTGGCAAAGCCCTTCAGCTCCTGTGCAGGGCGGAAGATCGCGCTGTCCGGTTTTGCAATGTAAAGCTGTGCGATCTCTGCGCCATCGCAGCAGCCGGTGTTGGTAATGGTAAAGGTTGCCTCGTGGGCATCGGCGTGCAGGTCCGAGTAGGCAAAGCTCGTGTAGCTCAGGCCGTATCCAAAGGGGAAGGCCACCGGCTTTTGCGCCGTGCCAAAGTAGCGGTAGCCTACAAACAGGCCCTCGCGGTACTGCACCGTGCGGCCCTCACCGGCAAAGTGGTCCTTCACCGGGGAATCCTCGTAGCAGTTGGCCCAGGTCTCAGCCAGCTTTCCGCTGGGACACAGCTTGCCGGTAAGGGTGTCCACCAGCGCACCGGCGCCAGCCTGTCCGCCCAGACAGGCATAGACCAGGCCGCGGCAGTCCTTGGCCCAGGCACTTTCCAGAGAGGAACCAGCGCTCAGCAGCACCACCACATTGGGGTTGACCGCTGCCACAGCGTGCAGCAGTTCCAGCTGGTCATCGGCCAGCTTCATGTTGGCACGGTCGATGCCTTCGCTCTCCTTGATCTCGTCCAGACCCAGGAACAGCAGCACGACATTGGCTTTCTGAGCCAGCGCAACAGCTTCGGCCTTCAGGGATTCAGCGGGTTTGCCGTGACGGTCAAAGCCCTGGGCGTATCCCACGCTGTTCAGGCCGCTGTCGGTCAGGCAGTCCAAAAAGTTATCCACCTTGATGGAGTTGACGGCACTGGAGCCTTCGCCCTGATAGCGGGGCGTGCGGGCAAAATCGCCGATCACCGCTACCGATTCGCCCTGTGCCAGAGGCAGGATGCCGCCCTCGTTCTTCAGCAGAACGATGCTCTGCCCGGCGGCGTAGCGTGCCAGAGCGTGGTGAGCTTCGGCATCAAAGCTGCGGGGCGAACGCTCCACTGCAGCGTGGGTGTCCAGTACAAGCTCCAGCAGCTCATCCAGGCGGGCATCCACATCGGCCTCGGTCACCTTGCCGCTCTGCACTGCCTGCAGCAGCTCCCGTACGGCGTCGTTGCCGGGGGCGGGCATTTCCAGGGTGGAACCATTTTTTACGCCCAGAGCATGGTCGTTGGAGCCGCCCCAGTCGGTGACCACAGCACCCTCAAAGCCCCAGTCCTTGCGCAGGATGTCCATCAGCAGGTGGCGGTTCTCGTTGGCGTAGGTGCCGTTGACCAGATTGTAAGAGGACATGATGGTTTTGGGCTTGGCCTCTTTGACCACGATCTCAAATCCGGTCAGATACAGTTCCCGCAGGGTGCGTTCATCCAGCACAGAATCGCTGGCCATGCGGCGCAGCTCCTGACTGTTGACTGCAAAATGCTTGGGGCAGGCAGAAATGCCGGTCTTTTGTACGCCGCGCACATAGCCGGCAGCCATTTTGCCGGAGAGGTACGGGTCCTCGGAATAATATTCAAAGTTGCGGCCGCACAGCGGGCTGCGCTTGATGTTCAGACCGGGGCCCAGCAGTACAGACACTTCCAGTGCAGCAGCCTCCTCGCCCAGTGCCTGGCCCAGCTGCTCGGTCAGAGCGGGGTCCCAGCTGTTGGCAATGGTGGCCGAAGGAGGAAAACAGGTGGCCGGGACGCTGGGATTCAGGCCCAGATGGTCGGCTGCACCGGCCTGCTTGCGCACGCCATTGGGGCCGTCCGACAGGGTAATGGATGGAACGCCCTTGGCAGGGTAGGAACGGGTGTCGAAAACGGTCTTGCCGGAGAGCAGGGCGCACTTTTCTTCCAGCGTCAGGGTTTGGATCAGGTCAGAATGCTTCATAAAGTCTCCTCCTTCATTCTGCAGCGCAGGATGGACTGCTGTAGAATAGATTTACATATCATCAAAAGAATTATAGCAAAAGCTCCGGCCTTTTGGGACAGCTTTGACACAAATTGCGCCTTTTTGGACATAACAAGAAAGTGCCTCTGTATTTCTTCACAAATACAGAGGCATTTTCTTGTGCATATTAACAAATAGCCGGAGTGCCTGCCAATAAGGCGGTCAGACTCCCTCGTGCCGGACCCGGTCCAGAGTGCCCAGGTCGAAGGGGGTGTTCTGGTAAACGTAGTAGTTCAGCCAGTTTTCATACAGCAGGTGAGCATGGGCCCTCCAGCGGAACAGCGGCGGCTGTTCGGGGTCGTCGTCTGGGTAGTAGTTGGCGGGGATGGCAATGGGCAGACCCTTTGCCACATCCCGCTTGTATTCTGCATCCAGGGTGTACTTGTCGTACTCCGGGTGGCCGGTCACAAAGATCTGCCGCCCGTTCTCGGTGCTCATCAGGAAGGGGCCGGCCACATCGCTTTCTGCAAGGATGCGCAGAGCCGGACAGCCATCCACATCCGCACGGCTGATGCCGGTGTGGCGGCTGTGGGGAGCATAGAACACCTCGTCAAAGCCGCGCACCAGAGGATTGGCCGGGCGGGTGACCTTGTGCTCAAACACACCGAACATCTTTTGCTCCAGCAGCTCCTTGTGTACCCCGTAATGGTAGTACAGACCTGCCTGTGCGCCCCAGCAGACGTGCAGGGTGGAGTAGACGTTCGTTTCGCTGAAGTCCATGATCTCGCACAGCTCCTGCCAGTAGTCCACCTGTTCAAAATCCATGGTCTCCACCGGTGCGCCGGTGATGATCATGCCGTCGTAGCGGTTGTGCTTGATCTCATCAAAGGTCTTGTAAAATGCCTCCAGATGGTCGGCCGAAACATGGGTCGCAGAATGGCTGGCCGTCTGCAGCAGAGTCATGTGGACCTGCAGCGGAGTGTTGGCCAGCAGCCGGGCGATCTGGGTCTCGGTGGCGATCTTGGTGGGCATCAGGTTCAGGATCAGGATCTCCAGCGGACGGATGTGCTGCGCCAGTGCGCGTTCCCGGTGCATGACAAAAACGTTTTCGTCGTACAGGGCGTTGTAAGCAGGCAGCGTCTTGGGGATGATCAGAGGCATAGTGTGTGCTTCTCCTTAGTAAGATGTTCGCCCTCTCAGTTCCGTCGCTCTGCACCTTGCCGGCGTCCCGGCAGGGGAGCTGGCAAGGTGTACATCAGGCGGCTTGTCTCCGTGCGAGGGTCTCACAGAGATGCCCGGTCAGGTTCTCAGATCTGGTCCAGTGCCTGTGCAATGTCGGCGATCAGATCTTCGCTGCTTTCCAGGCCGCAGCTCATGCGCACCAGCTCGGCAGGCACGCCGGCGGCAGCCAGCTGCTCGTCGGTCATCTGGCGGTGGGTGCTGGAGGCAGGGTTCAGGCAGCAGGTGCGGGCATCCGCAACATGGGTCTCGATGGCGGCGAGCTTCAGCGCCTTCATAAAGGTGCTGGCAGCCTCACGGCCGCCTGCCAGACCAAAGGACACCACACCGCAGCTGCCGTTGGGCAGGTACTTCTGAGCCAGGTCGTGGTAAGGACTGCTCTCCAGATCACAATACTGGACATAAGCTACCTTGGGGTGTGCCTCCAGGAACTTTGCAACAGCCAGACCGTTCTCGCAGTGACGCTTCATGCGGACATGCAGGCTTTCCAGACCGAGGTTGAGCATAAATGCGTTGGTCGCAGACTGGGTGGAGCCAAAGTCGCGCATCAGCTGTGCGGTCGCCTTGGTGATAAAGGCGCCTTCCTTGCCAAAGCGCTCGGCATAGGTGATGCCATGGTAGCTGTCATCCGGGGTGCACAGGCCGGGGAACTTGTCGGCGTGTGCCATCCAGTCAAACTTGCCGCTGTCCACGATGGCGCCGCCCACGACTGCGCCGTGGCCGTCCATGTACTTGGTGGTGGAGTGGGTCACGATGTCTGCGCCCCACTCAAAGGGACGGCAGTTGACCGGCGTGGGGAAGGTGTTGTCCACGACCAGCGGCACACCGTGAGTGTGGGCGGCCTTTGCAAACTTTTCAATGTCCAGCACGGTCAGGGCAGGGTTTGCGATGGTCTCGCCAAACACGACCTTGGTGTTGGGCTGGAAGGCAGCGTTCAGCTCCTCCTCCGTGCACATCGGGTCCACAAAGGTGGCGGTGATGCCCATCTTTGCCATAGTCACCGAGATCAGATTGAAGGTGCCGCCGTAGATGGTGCTGGACGAAACGATGTGGTCGCCGGCAGAGCACAGGTTGAACAGCGCAAAGAAGTTGGCTGCCTGACCGCTGGAGGTCAGCATGGCTGCAGTGCCGCCTTCCAGCTCACAGATCTTTTTTGCCACCATATCGCAGGTGGGGTTCTGCAAACGGGAGTAGAAGTAGCCGTTGGCTTCCAGGTCAAACAGCTTGCCCATATCCTCGCTGGTGGCATATTTGAAGGTCGTGGACTGGATGATAGGGATCTGGCGGGGTTCGCCGTTGCCGGGGG
>CAYXQN010000097.1:0-6868 GCA_964466825.1 uncultured Faecalibacterium sp.
GGCCGTAGCTGGGCGGGTCCATGATGATGCCGTCGTAGGTGTTGCCGCGGCGCTTTTCACGCGCGACGAACTTGGCACAGTCATCCACCAGCCAGCGGATGGGGCGGTCCTGCAGGCCGCTGGCGACCACGTTCTCCTTGCCCCATGCCACAATGCCCTTGGAGGCATCCACATGGCAGACGGTGGCACCCGCTGCAGCGCAGGCCAGCGTTGCACCGCCGGTGTAGCCAAACAGATTCAGCACCTTGATGGGACGGCCTGCAGCACGGATCTTTTTGGCGTACCATGCCCAGTTGACTGCCTGCTCCGGGAACACGCCCGTATGCTTGAAACCGGTGGGGCTGACGATCAGGGTCAGCTTATCCTCTCCTTCACCACAGGTGATGTTCCACTTTTCCGGCAGGCGGCGGCGGTACTCCCACTCACCACCGCCCTGATTGGACCGGTGGTAGATGGCATCTGCTTTTGCCCACAGGGGGCTTTTCTTCGGGGTCTTCCAGACCACCTGCGGGTCCGGGCGGATGAGGATGGTCTCACCCCAGCGCTCCAGCCGGTTGCCGTCGGTGGCATCCAGCAGTTCGTAATCCTTCCATGTATCAGCAGGACGCATAATGTTCTCCTTTTTTACTTCAAAATCCGCTGTTCGATCTTCTTCACGATCCGGTCCGCGCACTCGTGGATGGCATCCAGATCCTTACCTTCCACCATAACGCGGATCTTCGGCTCTGTGCCGGACACACGCACCAGCACACGGCCCATACCCATAAGTTTTTGCTGCTCGTTCTCGATAAAGCCGGCCAGGACCTCGTCCTCTTTGTAGGCCGCCTTCTGCGCTGCATCTGCAACTACGTTGACCAGGACCTGCGGATACTGCGCATAGATCTCATTCAGTTCACTCATCTTTTTGCCGCTCCTTGCCAGCATTTTGAGCAGCTTACCTGCGGTCAGCTCGCCGTCTCCGGTGGTCGCATACTGCATCAGGATCACATGACCGCTCTGCTCACCGCCGATGGAATAACCGTTTTCCCGCATATTTTCCAGCACATAGCGGTCGCCCACAGCTGTTCTTTCGGTACGGATGCCCTGTGCCTCCATAAACTTGATAAAGCCCAGATTCGACATGACCGTGACCACTGCGGTGTCTCCTGCCAGAGTCCCCTCCCGGCGCATTGCAATGGACAGCAGTGCGATCACCTTATCACCATCGATCTCCCGGCCCTTTTCGTCACAGGCCAGGCAGCGGTCCGCATCACCGTCGAACGCAATGCCGCAGTCGAAGCCGCCTTCCACCACAGCTCTTTCCAGATTATCCAGATGCGTGCTGCCAACACCTTTGTTGATGTTGGCACCATCCGGTTCAATGCCGATAAAGGTGCAGTCTGCCCCCATCCGGGGAAAGAGTTTTTGTGCAACCTCGGCCGCTGCACCATTGGCGCAGTCGATACAGACCCGCAGCCCGGTCAGATCTCCGTCAATGGCCTGATACAGGTGGTCCACATAGTCCTGCACACCATCCTGCCGGTAGGTCACACGGCCGACCTTTTCACCGGTCATCAGCGCAATGTCCTTACAGTCGTTGTCGATGTATGCTTCGATCCGGTTCTCTACCTCGTCCGGCAGCTTGTAGCCGGTGCCGGCAAAGATCTTGATGCCGTTGAACTCCATCGGATTATGCGAAGCAGAGATCACCACACCGGCGTCAGCGCCATACTTGCGCACCAGATACGCCACTGCCGGAGTCGGCAGCACGCCCAGGCTTTCCACATCTGCACCCACGCTGCAAAGGCCTGCGATCAGCGCCGCTTCCAGCATATCGCCGGACTGCCGGGTGTCCTTGCCGATCAGGATCCGGGGTCGGTGTCCGGTGCTTCCAGTCAGCACAGCCGCCGCACTGCGGCCCAGTTTCATGGCCAATTCACAGGTCAGGTCTGCACCGGCCACGCCGCGGACACCATCGGTCCCAAAATACTTTCCCATAATGATCTGCCTCACTTTCCAAACTCAAAAAGGTCTTTGCGGTCATTTTACAGGGTTTTGTCTGTAAAACACCGCATTTACCTGGTTTCAAAACAGGCTCTGTTGTCCGTTTTCTTCCGGCATTCCACTCTCAGGGGCTTTCATCCCCAGATGCTCGTAAGCAAGCCTTGTGGCACAGCGTCCACGAGGTGTGCGGGTCAAAAATCCCATCTGCATCAGATACGGCTCACACAGATCTTCCAGTGTGACAGCTTCCTCGCCCAGCGCTGCCGCCAGCGTTTCCAGGCCCACCGGACCGCCGTTGTACATCTCGATGATGGCACGCAGCAGGCTGCGGTCCAGCTCATCCAGACCAAGCGAGTCCACATCCATCCGCTTCAGGCCCATCAGTGCCACATCCTGGTCAATGATGCCATCCCCCAGCACTGTAGCAAAATCCCGGATGCGCTTTAAGAACCGGTTTGCCACGCGGGGCGTGCCGCGGCTGCATTTTGCCAGTTCGTACGCACCCTCCGGGGTGATCGGCTGGTCCAGGATGCCTGCCGAGCGCTGGATGATACGGCTCAGTTCGTCCGGACCATACAGCTCCAGTTTGAGCAGCACGCCAAAGCGGTCACGCAGCGGGCCGGTGATCTGGCCCGCACGGGTGGTGGCACCCACCAGCGTAAAGCGCGGCAGATTGATGCGGATGCTCTGGGCGCTGGGGCCTTTGCCGATCATAATGTCCAGCGCATAGTCCTCCAGTGCCGGATAGAGCACCTCCTCCACCTGACGGGACAGACGGTGGATCTCGTCAATGAACAGCACATCCCCTTCCTGAAGGTTCGTCAGCAGGGCAGCCAAATCCCCCGGCTTTTCGATCGCCGGGCCGCTGGTGATGCGGATCTGTACGCCCATTTCGTTTGCAATGATGCCTGCCAGGGTGGTCTTGCCAAGGCCCGGCGGGCCGTACAGCAGGATGTGATCCACCGGCTCGCCGCGGCGCTTTGCCGCCTCCAGATAGATCTTGAGGTTCTGCTTGACTTTTTCCTGTCCAATGTAATCTTCCAGATGCTGCGGGCGCAGGTTATTCTCCTCGCTGTCCGCACCGGTCAGGCCGGGCTGCATCATGCGTGCACCATAGAGTGCGGTTTCGTCCTGCATTGTTTACCTCCTGCCTGCCATGCTGCGCAATGCCAGCTTGATGATCTCCTCCACCGGGAGCGAAGCGTCGATCTTGGAGATCGCCAGTGCTGCTTCGCTCTGACTGTATCCCAGCGAAACGAGCGCTGCGATCGCCTGTGTACTGCTCTGGGAGGCAGCGTTGTCAGCAGCAGCTCCCGTTACATCTTGCAGCGAGATGCCGTCCACAAAGCCCTTTGCCACCTTATCCTTCAGCTCCAGCACGATGCGCTGAGCAAGCTTGGGCCCAACGCCGCTTGCCGCCTTGAACGCTTTGTGATCCCCGGCAGAGATCGCCAGCGCCACCCGGTCCGGCTCCATCACACTCAGGATGGCAAGGCCCACCTTCGGGCCAACGCCGGAAACCGCCGTCAGCATCTCAAAGCAGGTCTGCTGCTCCTCGCTGGCAAAGCCATAAAGGCTGATATCGTTTTCGGTCACGCTCAGCACGGTATAAATCGTTGCCTCTTTGCCCACACCAGGCAGCGCTCCCGCCACACTGGCAGGGCACTTGGCATGGTAGCCCACTCCACCGCAGCTGAGCACTACAGAGTCCAGCCCTTTTTTGATGATTTTTCCAGTCAAACAGTAGATCATAGTGCCATCTCTTTTCTCGTGTATTCAGTCCGCTTTTTCACCGCCCACGATACGGGCAGTTTTCCTTAAGCACTGCTCCCATTTCACATTACGCGGCAGTATCCCGCTTGTTGTCAGATCGGCCCTGCCACCCGTCGGACATAACGGCTGAGCTGATTGCCGTTGGTGTGACAGAAGGTGATCGCCATGGCAAGAGCATCTGCCGTGTCATCCGGTTTTGGGACAGAAGGCAGGTTCAACAGCATCCGGGTCATCTCCTGCACCTGCTTTTTTACCGCCTTACCGTAACCGGTCACCGCCTGCTTGACCTGCATGGGGGTGTACTCATAGATAGGCAGCCCCGCCTGTGCCGCTGCCAGCAGAATGACCCCACGGGCCTCGGCAACGCCGATCACCGTAGTCTGGTTGTGCTGGTAAAACAGCTTTTCAATGGCCAGCACTTCCGGTTTTGTGCGCTCGATCACTTCCTGCACGCCCTTATACACCTCATCCAGGCGTTTTTCAAACGGGACACCCGCATCCGTACAGACTGCACCAAAATCCACCGGTGCAAAACGGTTGCCCACATAATCCACCACGCCCCAGCCCACAATGGCATAGCCGGGGTCGATGCCCAAAACTCTCATTCGGTCTCCTTTTCCGATAGCTCACCTATTATAATCATAGTATCAGTTTATTATACCACACCAAGCCGTTGTGAGCAACCAGAAAGCTGTCGGAGGACATTTCAAAACAAACGTTTTTACGTCCAAAACCAGATTTTCCGCTTCCCGCTTCAAAAAAGTTTTACATTTTTCGAAAAAAGGGCTTGCAATTTGGCAAAAGGTATGGTAATATAAGTGAGCTGATTTCAGCGCAACAAAATATGGACGGTTAGCTCAGCTGGTAGAGCATCTGCTTGACGTGCAGGAGGTCACAGGTTCGAGTCCTGTACCGTCCACCACAAAAATCCCGTGTCAACTGACACGGGATTTTTTGCGCCGTAAAGCAATCTCTGAAATTACAACTGTCGCCGCGATCGGCCGCACCGTCCCGCCCGGGGGCTTTTCGGTTCGATTGCACGCAAAAGACCCGTCGGCACGGTATCGTCCGACGGGTCTCCGGTAGATCCTTTATTACAACTCGATCTGCTTGCAGTACTCCACGATATGATGGAACATCTGCTCCACAGCAGGTGCCATTGCAGCGGGGCGCTGCACAGCAAGGCCCACCACGCGGTATTCTGCCGGCTCGATGGGATAGATCTTGACTGCGGCCTGGCAGTCCCGCAGCAGCATCTGCGGCATGATGGAAATGCCCATACCAGCCTCGACCATTGCAATGTTGGACTGGTCGTCAATAACATGGCAGCGGCGCTCGGTGCCGATCTTGTATTTCTTGAGGAACTGGCGCATCTCAGCGTCCGTTGCATCACACTGGACAACAAAGCTCTGTCCGTGCATCTGTACGGGGGTCATCACGCCATCCGGCGGTTCCGGCCAGTCCTGCGGCACGATGCACAGCAGCGGCTCCTTGAACAGCTCGGTCAGATTGAATTCGTCCTTGCAGCCCGAAGACAGGAATGCCACATCCACCTGACCTGTGCGCAGCCACTCTTTTACGTCATCGTAAGTACCCTGATAGACCTCGATCTCGATCTGCGGATACTGCGCAGCAAAGCTCTTGAGCAGTCCCGGCAGCAGCGATGCGCACACCGAGTTGAATACGCCCAGTTTGACCTTGCCTTTTTCCAGGCCGTTCAGGCGGGCAATGCTCTGCTGCAGCGCCTCATCGCTGTTAAGCACGTCGCGGATGGACGGATACAGCGATGCACCATAGCTGGTCATCGACACACCGTTTTTGCCTCGGTTGAACAGTGCAAAGCCCAGTTCCTCCTCCATCACGGCAATGGCGTGACTGATGGCAGAAGGGGTCAAATGCAGCTGCTGAGCCGCTTTGTTAAAGCTGCCCTGCCGGGCAACTGCATCAAAAATTTCATAAGAGAAAAGCGTCATGCCCAAAGCCTCCTTCCCTTTTGATATGGTTTGGAGACGCCGATTCTTTGTGAATCTTTTTCATCTTTCGTGTGAGATGGTTCAATTATCTTCTTGATTGTACTATTCCGGCCCGGTCCTGTCAAGCGTTTCCGGCCGATTTTTACGCATTTGGCACGCATCACAACGATTTTTATTCCACGAGGTACTTTTTATGGACCAGTTGTCTACCCGCCGGCAGCTCACCGGCACTGCACTCAAATACATCGCCTGTGGAAGTATGCTTCTGGACCACCTTGGCGCTTCGCTTTTGGAGGCCGGAGTCTTTTTGCATCCATCCGCCTCCACCCACAGCCTACTGGTACTGGATACTCTGCTGCGCTGGGCTGGACGGCTTGCTTTTCCTATCTATTGCTTTTTGCTGGTAGAGGGTTTTGTGCACACCCACAGCCTGCGCCGGTACACCGGACGGCTGCTCCTGTTCGGCCTGCTAAGCGAGATCCCGTTTGACCTTGCCTTTTTCCGTACCGCATTTTACTGGCAGCATCAGAATGTCTACTGGACGCTTGCCCTGGGGACCGCCGCCCTCTGGATACTGCAGCAGACCGGCCAGGATGGTCCCACTGTCTGGTACGGACGGCTTGGTGTTGGCTGCCTGGCACTGCTGGCCGAACTCCTGCACACGGACTACGGCGCCGTCGGGATCATCCTGATCGCATTGCTCTATCTGCTCCGGCAGGACCGCACCGAACTATGCATACTGGGCGGTGTATTGATGGCATACGAGCTGCCCGCACCACTGGCTTTTGTACCCATCTGGTTTTACAACGGACAGCGCGGCCGTTGCAGCCGGATACTGCAGTGGGGATTTTACTGGTTTTACCCAGTCCATCTGGTGCTACTGGCTGCCGCCGGCACTCTTTTGACGTTGCCTTTGGTGCCTGCACCGTAGACGAAGGCCCGCTGGATTTTGAAAGCGCCTATCATCTTGCAGATCAGGCCATGTATCGCAATAAATTCCAGAACCGTCTATAACAAACATAAAAGCTCCGCCGCCGGACCTGCGCCCGGCGGCGGAGCTTTTTGCTGTCAGATGTTTTTAAAAAATGGAAAAAGCCCGCTGGATTCAAAGATCCAACGAGCTTTTTCTTGGCGGAGTA
>CAYXQN010000098.1:0-2269 GCA_964466825.1 uncultured Faecalibacterium sp.
CAGAAACGTGAAATGTACGCTACTGCCCTTGCCCGGTCTGCGGCGCACCGGGCAATCGACCGGTACGAAGAAGACAATGTCGGTACGCAGGCGTTGAGCGAGGGCGAGAAAGCTGCCGGGAATGTCCAGAATTTTTCCAAGAGCCGCTACTCCCGGAAGCTGAAAAAGAACGCCAAGATGCAGGCAAAGAAAAAAGCTGGCAACACAAAATTTTCTGCCCGTGAGTCGGACAAGACACAAAATGCAGGCGATTTCGGCAGAACGGAGGGTGGTTCCAACTGGCTTTCCCGGTGGAGGCAGAAACAGGATATTCGCAAGGATTATTATGCCGCTGTCCGGTCAGGCGGCAAAAAGGCTGCATCTGGCGGAACTTCGGTCACACGGTCTGGTGTAGAGCAGGTTATCGACAATGGAAAGAATGCAGTCAGCACCGCGATTAATGGATTTGTAACTGCCGCAAAGAGCAACGCCCACGTTCTGGTGATCGTGGGCGTTTTTCTTTTGCTCATTCTGTTGGTCATGTCCGGCTTTTCCTCCTGTGGGATCTTGTTCAGCGGCACAACACAGGTGTCCGGGCAGACCATCTACACCGCCGAAGATCGGGACATCAAGGGTGCGGAAACCGACTATAAGAAGCTGGAAAAGGAACTGGACAAGAAAATCAAGCGAACTCCCACCGATCACCCCGGCTACAACGAATACCAGTATCATCTTGACCCCATCGAACACGACCCGTGGCAGCTCACCTCGTTCCTGACAACTCTGTATGACGATTATACCCGGTCGGAGGTACAGGCAAAGTTGCAGGAGATTTTCAAGAAGCAATACAAGCTGACAACATGGGTCGAGGTGCAGATCCGGTACAAGACGGTCTGGGTCATCAGTCCGGCAGGTATCCCGGTTCCCACTCAAGTACCGTATGAGTATAAGATTTTCCACACCAAACTGGAAAACAGAGGGCTTGAAACGGTGATCCGGGAAGAACTGGATGATGACCAGTGGAAACGCTACAAGATTTTTCAGGAAACGCTGGGTGGTCGCCCGTATCTGTTCAACGGCGGCTTACCGCCCGGTGGTTCAGATGGTTCCGGGGAATCCGGCATCAACTACACCGTTCCTGCCGAAGCCCTGACCGACAGCGAATTTGCAGCAATTTATGAGGAGGCAAAGAAATATGTCGGTACACCCTATGTCTGGGGCGGTAGTTCCCCCGAAACAGGGTTCGACTGCTCCGGCTACGTCTGCTGGGTCTACAATCAAGCGGGTTATGATGTCGGGCGCACAACCGCCAACGGCTTATGGAACAAGTGCCAGAAAATCTCCGAAGCCGAAGCAAAGCCCGGTGATCTGGTGTTTTTCAAGGGAACCTATGACACCCCCGGCATGAGCCATACCGGAATCTATCTCGGAAATGGCATGATGGTGTCTGCTGGCGATCCGATCAAGTACGCAAACACTCACTCGCCCTACTGGGAGCAGTATCTCGCCGGTTTTGGGCGGCTTTCAAAATGAAATGGAGAGGTTCTTATGGGTGAAAGACTGGAAAAACTCAAGGCGATGCTCAAAAAGGAGCAGGAACGCCGCATCAAGCTGAACAACCGCATTGCGATTCTGGAACGGCGCATTCAGGAGGAATCAGCGGCAGAAGTTGCCGACATGGTGCGCACCGCCAATGTGACCCCGGAACAGCTTGCGATCCTGCTGCGGCAGGCGGCAACCACGCCCCCAACCCCGGCTGCGCTGTCCGCAGTCGGTGCAGAATTTGAGAAGGAGGAAATCGACGATGAAGATTAAAAAACTTGGCGCACTGCTGCTGTCGGCGGTGCTGTGCATCGGCATGGCGGCTCCGGCATTCGCTTATGGTGACGATACCGCCCCGGTGGAACAGCCTGTTCTGGAAGAAGTCGTGGATGAAGATGCTGTCACCATTACGGATGAAGCCACCGGAGCACTGACCCCGAAAGGCAATCTGACGCTGGTGGACGATTACCACACCAATTATTCGGATGGTTCCGGGCAGCAGTTTATCACGCTGGTATCGAAATCAGGTGCGACATTTTATCTGGTGATCGACCGCAACGCCAAGGGGCAACAGACCGTCCACTTTATGAATCTGGTAGATGAAGCCGACCTTCTGGCTCTGATGGAGGAAGAAGCTGCGGATGCTTACACTGCGGAGAAAGAAGCGGCGGCACAGGCAGAACTGGACAGGCTGAAAGCCGCAGAGGAAGCCGCAACCGCAGAGCCGCCCAAAGAGAACAAAGTGACG
>CAYXQN010000098.1:2369-6797 GCA_964466825.1 uncultured Faecalibacterium sp.
GAAAGCCGCAGAGGAAGCCGCAACCGCAGAGCCGCCCAAAGAGAACAAAGTGACGAAGTACGCAGGCGCATTTCTGAGCGTAGTTGCCCTGATTGCACTGGCTGCGGGCGGCGGCTTCTATTTCTATCGTCAGCAGATGCAGAAGAAAAAGGCAGAAAAAGAAGCCCTTGACCCCGATGCGGATTACACCGAGGACAAGGGCGATTTCGAGATTCCGACCGATGTGTCGGATGAGGACGAAGCCCCGGACGAGCAGGACACCGAACCCATCTGATTTTAAGGCGGCATTTGCCGCCGTACATATTTGCCACCTTTGGGTACTATATTTTTCAAAAGAGATTCCCTTAATCGTCTTGCTTTTCCCTTAAAATGTAGTATATTTTAAGGGAAAGAGAAGGTGATAAGGGCATGAGAGCATTCAATTACTCCAAAATCAAAGAACAGAAATGGGATTCCGAGATTCTTGGCTACATTGCTGCAATCTATAAAGAAGCCGGAAAGCAGGAGCTTTACTTGAAACAGCGTCCTGAAGAACTGGAACGTCTGGTGGAAATTGCAAAGGTACAAAGCACCGAAGCATCCAATGCCATCGAGGGAATCGTTACAACCAGCACCCGAATCAAGCAGCTTGTGGAGGAAAAAACCACACCGCGCAACCGTGATGAACAGGAGATCGCAGGCTACCGTGATGTACTGAACCTCATCCACGAAAATTTTGATGTGATCCCGATTACGCAGAATTATATTTTGCAGCTGCATAAGATTTTGTACAGCCACATGAACAACCCCATCGCAGGACGGACGAAGAATGTACAGAATTATATCAGCGCAACCTATCCCGATGGGCACAGCGAAGTTCTTTTCACCCCGTTGGCTCCCTACGAAACGCCTGAGGCTCTTAATCGAATCTGCGAAGAATACAATCGTGTGATTGGGAACTTTGAAGTAGAACCATTGATCGCGATCCCTGTGTTTATCCATGATTTTCTCTGTATTCACCCTTTTAACGATGGCAATGGCCGGATGAGCCGCCTGCTCACGACCCTGATGCTGTATCAAAACGGTTTCTACGTTGGAAAATATATCTCGCTTGAAGCCAAGATCGCCAAGAACAAAGACCTCTACTATTCAGCTCTTGCACAGGCACAAACCGGATGGTACGAAGGTACAGAGGATGTTATTCCATTCATCAAATATATTTTAGGAACCGTTCTCTCTGCATACCGTGATTTTGAAGAACGCTTTGCCCTTGTGGAAACAAAACTTCCTGCCATTGAAGTTGTGCGGAATGCCACGAAGAACAAGATCGGACGCTTTACTAAGCAGGACATCCGGGAACTCTGCCCTTCGCTGAGCCTTAGTTCCATTGAAGGTTCTCTGCGAAAACTCGTCGAAAACGGTGAGTTGATGCGTGAGGGGGCAGGCAAATCAACAGCGTACCTGCGGTTGAAGTAATCCCTTAATTGCTTCATCTTTCCCTTAAAACACGGCTCATTTTAAGGGAAAGTGAAATTGAATAAGGTTTGAAGCAGCTCTATGAAGATCATGGAGCTGCTATTTTTATTTGGTCGCCGGTATATTCTTCTGCATCGTTTACTGCTTTTTCGGCTGATTTTTCTTTTGATTCCAAAATAGCCGACGTCCTTGCCGCTTTTTAAGTATATTTTCGGTCCATAAAAATTTGCAAAGGAGTTGATGCTGATTGTCCTATCGTTTAGTTGTCAGCGAAAAGCCCTCGGTGGCCATGTCCTATGCCAAAGTCCTCGGTGCGACCAGCCGCAGAGACGGTTATCTGGAGGGCAACGGCTATCTGGTTAGTTGGTGCGTCGGGCATCTAGTAGAGCTGGCACCGCCCAACATCTACGATGAAAAATACGTCAAGTGGAGCATTGCTGACCTGCCCATCTTGCCACAGAAGTGGCAGTACCTTGTGTCTACCAGCACAAAGAAGCAGTTTGGCATCCTGAAAAACCTGATGCACCGCCCGGATGTAGATAGCATCGTCTGCGCGACGGACGCAGGACGCGAAGGCGAACTGATTTTCCGGCTGGTTTATCAGCAGGTCGGATGCAAGAAGCCGTTTTCACGGCTTTGGCTTTCCAGTATGGAGGACAATGCGATCCGGGAGGGTTTTGCAAACCTGAAACCGTCAACTGAATACGATGCCTTGTATCAGGCAGCACTCTGCCGGGAACGTGCCGATTGGATGGTCGGCATCAACGCTTCCCGGCTTTTTTCCTGCCTGTATGGTCAGCCGCTCGCCGTTGGGCGCGTAATGACCCCGGTTCTGGCTATGACAGTGGTTCGAGAGGCTGCGATCGCTGCCTTTGTGCCGCAGAAGTTCTACACCGTAGAACTGGAGCTGACCAGCGGATGCACGGCATCCAGCCGCCGCATTTCTGAAAAGGATGCGGCTGAAAATCTGCTTGCGGAGTGCAGAAAGGAGATGATTTCTACGATCCAGAAAGTAACCCGCAAGGAAAAATCCGAAAATCCGCCCCTGCTCTATGACCTGACAACGCTCCAGCGTGACGCAAACCGTCTGCTGGGGTACAGTGCACAGCAGACCTTGAACTATGTGCAGAGCCTTTATGAGAAGAAACTTACCACTTATCCGCGCACGGACAGCTGCTATATCACCGATGACGATGAGGAAATGCTGGCAACACTTGCGGATGAGTTGGAAGAATTTCTCGGCATCGCTGCAGATGAAGCGGATTCCGCTGTTCCCCGGACACGGTGCACCGTCAACCGGGATAAGGTCACAGACCACCACGCCATCTTGCCTACCCGAAGTATGCTGCAAGCTGATTTGGATGCCCTTCCTAAAGGCGAGCGGAACATTCTGAAGCTCATCATTGCCCGGACGCTGATGGCGGTCAGTAAACCGTTCCGCTATCTGGAAACGCTACTCACCACTGAATGCGCCGGTGAGGAATTTACCGCCAAGGGCAAAGAGATGCTGGAAGAAGGCTGGAAAGCTGTGGAGCGTAAAGTGCTGGCGGATATTCTGAACCGAAAGCAGGAACTTACCACCCTGCCGAATGTAGAAGAAAGCGAATGCGCCATCCTCAATGCCGAGTTGAAGGAAGGACAGACCACACCACCGAAACATTTCACGGAGGACACCCTGCTGCACTCGATGGAAACCGCCAGCGCAGACAGTATGCCGGAGGGTGTGGAGCGGCAGGGCATCGGCACCCCGGCAACCAGAGCTGCCACCATCGAAAAGCTGGTACAGAAAGGTTTTCTGGAACGCAAGGGCGAGAAAAAGACCAAGATTCTGCTGCCGACCGACAAGGGCAAAGCACTGATTACGGTGATGCCCGAAGAAATCCAGTCCCCGGAAATGACTGCTGACTGGGAGACGAAACTGCTGCGCATTGAGCGCGGCGAAATGGAGCCAGAAGAATTTATGACTGAAATCAAAGATATGATCTCCTCGCTGGTGAATACCACCGAGGCCGTGAAAGGAGCGAATGCGCTTATGAAAAATAAAGTGATCGGTGACTGCCCGAACTGCGGCAAGTCTGTTGTGGAGCGCGGAAAGGGGTACTTCTGTGAGAATCGAGAGTGCCGTTTCGTGCTGTGGAAGGATAACGCATTCTTCAAACGTCTGGGAAAGCGGCTGGATTCCCATGTTGCGGACAAGCTGCTACGGGATGGCCGGGTGCGTCTGAAGGACTGCCTCAGTGCCAAGGGAAAGGCCTACAATGCCACTGTCCTGCTGTCCACCGAAAACGATGGTCGCTGTAAATTCTCTCTGGAATTTGAGGGTGGCCGCTGATGGAGCAAAAAACAGAAGCCCTCTATCTCATCAATGGGGACAGATTTCTGCATTTACGGGAAAACGGTGCAGGTGTCGGCTTTGCCACCTACGACTGCGCCACTGGTGAACCGCAGGAGTTCGGGCAGATCTCCAAGCAGAATCTTCCGCCCGATGGCCGAAATGCCATTCCCGCTGCCCGGAACTGGTATCTGTTTGAACTTTCCAACGATGACCGCAAGGCGATTCAGGAGGTCAGTTTGAAGCACCTCGATACCATTCCGCAGTCTAATGTCCGCAGGCGGCACATCTGGGATGACCCCACAATTCCTAGAGATGATGTCCGGCTTATCAACAGCCACTATGATGATCTCTATCGTATTCCCAATCATGGTGTGGTGCAGGTTGACCATTCGGATGGCAGCAGCTACACGGCGCGTGTGGAACATCTGGATGATTATCATTTTGATCTGGGTGAGTATGGGAATGTCTATCATATCTGTCAGTTTGGCGAGATGATGGAGCGCAACGGTTCGACCGCTTATCCTGAAATCCAGACGCAGGACGAGCAAGGCGCATGGGAACTTGGCGGCAAGGGCTACCTTGCCATCCAGAGTTGTGAAGATGGCTGGGATTATACCCTCTATCACAGCGACTTTTCC
>CAYXQN010000099.1:0-6571 GCA_964466825.1 uncultured Faecalibacterium sp.
TTTTATGACCCGTACGGGAATCGAACCCATGTTACAGCCGTGAAAGGGCCGTGTCTTAACCGCTTGACCAACGGGCCTTATAAATACAGAGCTTCGCTAAAACCTCCGACATCCTCGTCCACTACTGCGAACGACGTCCCCCTTATCTTAGCGAAACTCTGTAATAAGTGGTAGCGGTAACTGGATTTGAACCGGTGACACTTCGGGTATGAACCGAATGCTCTAGCCAACTGAGCTATACCGCCATATTTTGTTTGGCGCTCTTGAAGAACGCTCCATTATTATACCCAGAATAAGCGGTTTTGTCAACACCTTTTTTCAAAAAATTATAAAATTTTTTCAGCACAAAAAAACCGCCCTCTGCGGTTGGCAGAGAGCGGTTTAATGCACGTTGTTATTTACTTCTTCTTAGTGGGAACCATGACTTCCAGGCCGCCCATGTAAGGCTGCAGAACCTTGGGGATGGTAACACTGCCATCTGCCTGCAGGTGGTTCTCCAGGAATGCGATCAGCATACGGGGAGGAGCCACGCAGGTGTTGTTCAGGGTATGAGCCAGGTAGCTCTTGCCGTCCTTGCCCTTGATGCGGATACGCAGACGGCGTGCCTGCGCATCGCCCAGGTTGGAGCAGCTGCAGACCTCAAAGTACTTCTGCTGGCGGGGGCTCCAGGCCTCGATATCACAGCTCTTGACCTTCAGATCAGCCAGATCGCCGGAGCAGCAGTTGAGCTGACGGACGGGGATCTCCATGCTCTGGAACAGCTCGACCGAGTTCTTCCACAGCTTTTCGTACCATTCTGCACTCTCCTCGGGACGGCAGACAACGATCATCTCCTGCTTCTCGAACTGGTGGATACGGTAAATGCCGCGCTCCTCAATGCCGTGAGCACCCTTTTCCTTACGGAAGCAGGGGCTGTAGGAGGTCAGGGTCAGAGGCATCGTTGCCTCATCCAGGGTCTGGTCAATGAAACGGCCGATCATGGTGTGCTCGCTGGTGCCGATCAGGTACAGATCTTCACCCTCGATTTTGTACATCATAGCGTCCATTTCCGGGAAGGACATAACACCCTGCACCACATTGCCGTGCATCATGAAGGGAGGGATGACATAGGTAAAGCCCTTGTCGATCATAAAGTCGCGGGCATAAGCCAGAACTGCCTCATGCAGGCGGGCGATGTTGCCCAGCAGATAGTAGAAGCCATTACCTGCAACACGGCCTGCGGCATCCATATCAATGCCGTCAAAGCTCTCCATGATCTCAGTGTGATACGGGATAGGAAAATCAGGCACGACAGGCTCACCAAAGCGCTGTGCCTCCACGTTATAGGTATCGTCCGGGCCAATGGGCACAGTGGGATCGATCATGTTGGGGATGGTGTACATGATCTCCTGAATACGGGCAGCCAGCTTTTCTTCCTCTGCCTCCAGCTCGGCCATCTTATCAGCATCGGCCTTAACAGCTGCATTGTTAGCATCGATCTGCTTCTGGATCTCAGCCTTCTGTGCCTCATCGGTGCACTTCTTGAGCTGACCAAACAGAGGACCATTTGCCTTGCTCAGCTTGTTGCGGGCAGCCTTGAGGGCCTCCACTTCCTTCAGGCATGCACGGTACTGGGCATCTTTTTCGATGACCTCGTCCACCAGCGGGAGCTTTGCATCCTGAAACTTCTTTTTGATGTTTTCCTTGACAGCATCCGCATTTTCACGGACAAATTTGATATCAAGCATGATTAACTCTCCTTGCTCTATTTCTTCGCACACAAACTTGCGTTTCTGTGCCGTTCAAAGGCGGTAACGCCGCCTTGGATCGCTGAATTATTCTTCGGTCTGGTACTGACCCAACAGATTTGCAAAAGCACACAGCTGCTCGTCTGAATAGAAATGGACGGTCAGCTTGCCTTTGCCACCATGGTAAGCCACCTTGACTTCACTGCCAAGGGTCTGTTTGAGGCTTTCTTCCACCTCAACCGGCAGCGTGCTGCGCAGTTTTGGCTCTTTTGCACCCCGTTCTGGTTTTGCAAGTTTTTTGCACAATATTTCAGCCTGACGAACGTTGAGCTGCTCGTCTGCGATCTGCTGTGCCGCCTGCTGCTGCAACTCCGGTGTGGGCAGGCCCAAAATGACCTTTGCATGGCCAGTGTTGATAAACCCGCTTTTGAGCAGCTCCAACGCCGCCTCCGGCAGATTGAGCAGGCGCAGGCTGTTGGCCAGTGCACTGCGGCTCTTGCCCAGCTTTTGCGCTGCCTGTTCCTGCGTCAGGCCGCAGCGTGCGATCAATTCCTTAATACCCGCCGCTTCTTCCACCGGATCCAGATCCTCGCGCTGAAGATTTTCTACCAGAGCCAGTTCCATTGCCTGTTCATCGGTAACATCCTTGACCACTACCGGCACTTCGGTCAAGCCTGCCATCCGGCTGGCACGCCAGCGGCGCTCACCTGCCACAATGGTATAGCCGCCCATCGGCCTTGGCCGCACCGCAATGGGCTGCAGCAAGCCATGCTCTGCAATGCTTGCTGCCAGCTCGCTCAGCGCATCTTGTTCAAAGGTCTTGCGGGGCTGGCCCGGATCCGGCTCGATCTCGCGCAGGGGCAGGCTTTCTACTTTTGCGTCGGACTCAAAACTGGGTGCTGCGTCTTCAAACAGACTTTCCAGCCCACGGCCAAGTCCTCCTCTTCCTTTTGCCATTCATCTTCCCCCTGTGTTAGTCTTCAAGAGCGCTTCTGGTCGGTTCCGGTGCGCTCTTTGCTTTTGTGCGGGACTTTCGCTTTTCGTCCCGGGGACGATTGTTTTTCACAAACTCGATCGCCAGATCCATGTACGCCTCGCTGCCCTTTCCCTTTGGCTCATAGAAGTTGATGGGCTGCCCGTAGCTGGGTGCCTCCGAAACACGGATCGAACGAGGGATCGTTGTTTTGTAGACCTTGGAACCAAAGTATTTTTGCACCTGATCCACGACCTGAAGCGTCAGGTTATACCGCCCGGAGAACATGGTGAATACCACACCCTCGATATCCAGATACGGATTGTATTTTTTGCGGACTGTCTTGAGGGTCGAGATCAGCTCTGACAGACCTTCCAGCGCATAATACTCACACTGTACCGGGATCAACACGCCGTCACAGGCACAAAGACCGTTCAGAGTGAGCAGATCCAAACTGGGCGGACAATCGATAAAAATGAAGTCGTAATCCTTCTGCACCGCTGCCAACGCCTTGCGCAGGCGGCTGGTACGCTCCGGCAGATCGATCATCTCCAGCGCTGCACCGGCAAGGCGGGTGTTGGATCCGAGCACATCGGTGCGATATTCCGTCTTACGGATTGCTTCTGCTGCAGTTGCTTCCCCAATAAGTACCTCGTAGGTGCCTTGTTCCACACTGCGCTTCTGGATTCCGTAACCGGTGGTGGTATTGCCCTGCGGGTCCAGGTCTACGATCAGGACCTTTTTACCCAACGCAGAAACACAGGAGGACAGGTTGACTGCTGTTGTAGTCTTGCCAACGCCACCCTTCTGGTTTGCAATTGCTACAATTTTTGCCACAAGTATTTCTTCCTTCCGGGAAAAGTCCAAACTGTTCCACATGGAACATTACCAGTTGCTGTCTTCCATTTCCCGTTGGAAAGACAGCCGTGCATTTAGTATAGCACATTCATTTTGGTTTTTGAACCTGTTCTTTGATTTTTTGCGGCATTTGTTTGTTTTTTCGGCAGAAATACCACGGTTTTTGTTCCACATGGAACATTTTTCAAATCACTTTGACGCAGCTGCAGTCGGGATACGGACTGTATATTCGATATATCCATCCTTTTCTTCCCGATGCGCTGTGGCCGGAACGCCATTATCGGTCATCAAACGGATGGCATGGTCGATGGTATTGACAAAGATCCGCACATCCTTGACCATCGAAATACGGCGGCGTCCCTTCCCTACCGCATTGAGCATCTGCTCGATATACAAATCGGTCTGACGGGCATTCATCCGGCGCTTCGCTATGTTGATGAGGGCCTCGCTGCGACGGTTTTCCGGCAAGCGCAGCACGGCTCGGGCGTGGCGCTCGGTCAGCTGATTTTTCAGCACGAACTCCCGCTGGTCTGCCGTCAGCTGCAGCAGCCGCAGCTTATTGGCTAGTGTCGGTTGCGCCATTCCCAGCCGCTTTGCCGCCTCTGCCTGGGTGCAGTCCCACAGGACCATGATATCCCGCAGGCCCTGTGCCTGCTCAAACGGATTGAGATCCATCCGCTGGATATTTTCCAACAGGCCCAATGCAGCCGTCTGTTCGTCCTGATAGTCGCAAAGGATCGCCGGGATCTCCTTCATTTTTGCCATCCGGCAGGCCCGCAGCCGACGCTCCCCTGCTACAAGCTCATATCCTTCCGATATCCTGCGCACCGAAACAGGCTGCAACAGACCATTTTCCCGGATGCTCTGAGCAAGCCCCGCAAGCTCCACTTCATCAAACTCTTTCCTTGCCTGAAATGGCGAAGGACGGATCTGGTCGATCGGCAGCAGATAGATTTTCCCAATTTGTTTTTTACGCTCAAACATGGTACTGATTCCTCCTTGGAAAGCGGAATGGTTCTCCACATTTCTCCGGGAAATTGTGGAAAACCCTGTTCGGTTTCAGTGTAACACAGAAAGAAAGACCCTGCCAGAAGTTTCGTTCGGCAGGGTCTTTCTTATTTTGAGCACATTTGCATTATTTCAGAGGACTTTTTGCAATTTTTCCACCATTTCTGGGGTATGCAGTCGGAGTCTGCGAAATCTTTTTGCAAAGGATAAGGGTGCGTGTGTCTCCACCGGGCAGGTGCAGTGTGCGGGTTTCTTTGTATTCGCCGCCCAGCTTTTTGATGGCTCCACGGGCAGCGGCCAGTTCTTCCTCGCCCGATGCTCCCTTCATTGCCAGAAAGCTGCCGCCCACCTTGACCAGCGGCAGACAGTATTCTGCCAACATGGGCAATGCCGCAACGGCCCGGGCCGAAGCCAGATCGAACTGCTCCCGCCATGCTTTCCGGGCTGCTTCTTCCGCACGCTCTTTGGCAAATTCCACTCCGGTCAAGCCAAGCTGGCTGCAGGCATATTTCAAAAATTCCACACGCTTACCGGTGGGTTCCATCAGGGTGATCTCCAGCTCAGGCTTAAAGATCTTGGTCACGATACCAGGAAAGCCAGCACCCGCACCGACATCCACCATTCTGCCTGCCACTTCCGGCTGGCTGGCAAACAGGAGACTGTCCAGAAAATGTTTATCCTCAATGCCCTCCGGATCCGTGATAGCGGTCAGGTTGACCTTTTGATTGTACTCCACAAGGATCTGGGCAAACGAGTCCAGCTGATCCAACTGGGTCCCGGTGAGGGCAATGTTCCATGTGGAACATTTTGCTTCCAAACGCTGTTTATCGATCATAGAAAATCGTCCTCTCTTTTATTCTCCGGTCAACCGGACAAAAACAGGTGTGTGATGAACGGCAGGCAGAAATTTTTCCATCAAATCTGCCGTATGCAGTTTAAGCGACGAGGTATTGATGCAGGGATGGCAGCCAATGTACTCCCCTTTGAGCAGATCTTCATCCACCAAAAGCTGCACATGGTTCTCCTGGTCATTGGCCAGACCCATGACCGAAACAGAACCCGGCGTAACATCGAGATATTTTTCCATATCTTCCGGCGAAGCAAAGCTCAACCGCGCCACACCAAGCTGACCCGAAAGCTCCTTTGTCTTAAAGGGCTTGTCTCCCGGCATCATAAGCAGGTAAAAGTTCGTTTTCTGACGGTTGCACAAAAACAGATTCTTACAGACTGCTGCCTCCAGGCAGCTGTCGATCGCACGGCAAGCCTCCATGGTATCCGCATTCATCCAGGCATGGTCACAACGCCAGAACTCCATACCAAGCTGTTCCAAAATATCATAGGTGCGCAATTCTTTTGCAAGTCTCCCGCTCTCCTCTGTCGGGCGGCCCTTATGCAGCTCTAATTCCATCGTTATAACGTCCTTTTTGATTGTATATCTATCCCCGCCGGGAAAGCAGAGCCCTTCCCGTTCCCTCTTACTTCTTTGTAGCAAGTGCGATGCTGAGCTGTGCCACATCCGACGGCGACACACCAGGGATACGCCCAGCCTGCCCCAGATTCTTGGGGCGGATCCGGGCCAGCTTTTCGCGGGCTTCCAGAGTCAGGCCGGTGAGGGCTGCATATTCAAAGTCTTCCGGGATCAGGGTCTTTTCGTGCCGGGCGACCTCCCGTATCATCCGGTCCTGACGGGCAATATAACCAGCATACTTGATCTCGGTCTCCAACCGCTCTGCCAGCATTGGGGTGATCTCGTTGCCCCAGCCAATGATCCCGGCCACCAGCGGATAGTCGATCTCCGGCCGACGCAGCAATTCTTCTGCAATGCCGCCCTCTGCGGCCGGAGCAAGCCCCGCAGCCTCCATAGCAGCACGCAGGTCTGCCGTACGCAGATGGGCATCGTGCAGGCGGCGGCGCTCAGTATTCAGGATATCCTGGGTGTGCTGATAATGTGCCCAGCGGTCATCCTGCACCAGCCCGTATTCCCTGCCGATGGGGGTCAGGCGGG
>CAYXQN010000100.1:0-6568 GCA_964466825.1 uncultured Faecalibacterium sp.
CCGTGCTCTTTTTCTTATAGATCTTCAGCTTGCCGATGGCAATGCCATTCAAAACACTTCTACCAGTTCCTACCTGCATATACACAATCTCCTTCTTCTACACCGGGACGAGCGCCCCGTCAAATCCTAAAAAAGCCCCCGCAGTGCTCCCCGCGAGGGCTTCCTCATTCCATGTCTGGATCAGACGTTCTCGGTCAGGAACTTTTCGATTGCTTCTGCAGCAGCTGCTTCGTCCTCACCCTCGACCTTGATCGTGATGGTGTCACCCTGCTTGACGCCCATACCCATCAGAGCCATCAGCTTACGCATATCGCAGCTCTTGCCATCCTTCTCCAGGGTAGCGGTGCTTGCGAAGCCCTTGACAGTCTTAACGAGCAGACCGGCCGGACGAGCATGGATGCCGCAGGCATCCTTAATGGTATACTGGAATTCCTTCATAATCATTTTCTCCTTACCTGAACTCCCCGTTTCCGCAGCTGGACCAGCCGCAGAACATTTTTTGTCCGGGGAATCGTTTATACATCTATTATATACCTTATACAGCTTTTTTTCATCGTTTCATATTGCCGATTTTTCCGAGAAAATTTTGTAGGATTTGAACATACAAACTGTACAAAATCAGCCCATTTTTACAATTTTTCCGGCTTGTTTGCAAAATTTATGCAAAATGCGAGCACCTTTTCTCCATAAAACCCACTAAAATGATTCATTTTACTTCCCCATTTCCGGTCGTCCCGGATTCATTCCACCGGGTACCCCTCAGCATCCAGCGGCAGCTCTGCATAGTTTGCCGACTGCGTCAGTGTTTCCGGTTCCCCCGAAGTCTGCTGGGCTGGCGACATCTCCTCGTCGTGGCGCTCGCCCCAGTCCCCACTGTAATCCTCCCCAGAGGTCTGCTGTATCTGTCCGGTCAGTTCTTCCTCATGGCGCTCTCCCCAATCACCGCTGTAGTCTTCGCCCGAGGTCTGCTGGGCCATGGCTTCCTGCAGGTCTCTCACGCCCACCACGGTACCGGACGGCCGCTCCAGCAGATATGCGCCAACTGCTTTTTTCTTGTATACCAGCAGCACCCCGTAACGACTCACATTTCCATCCGAGGCCGCCGGGATCAGTGCGGTCCACTTTTCCACCGTTTTTCCTTTATATCGGGTCAGGTCCGTTCCGCTTTGCTGCACCACACCATTGAAGGCTGAAAAGCTGTCGTCCCATTTGCGAGGGATCTTTACCTTATCTGCCGTAATGGACGCACCATCCACATCTACTCCGTAGCCTGTAAACCAGGTCTGGATATCCTGTGCACTTTCGATCTTCTGGTTGGTAGCAGCTGCCGCCACCGTCCGGTTGCTGATATACCGTCCCAATACCGCACTGAACGCTACCAGTGCGCAGCACATTGCTCCAAGCCCCAGTTTTTTCAGGCTTGATCGATTCAGGGTCACCACAAACATACCCACGCCTCCCCATCCCAAACTTTCTGAAGCCATTCTATGGCGCAACGCCCAAAAATATGCCAAGGGCCGACCAAAGGTCCGGACACAGCAGAAAACGCTCCCCAAAAGGGGAGCGTTTTTCACTCTTTGCTTCGGTATTCTTCAAACATTTCCGGTGTAACACTGCCGCCTTGCTCCAGCACTTTCTGCAGGATCTGCATTACACCGTATTCACGGTTGGATGGTGCCAGATATGGCACCTTTGCCCGTAAGGGCAGGCTTCCATTTTCCATCAAAAAACCGTACTTTGCGGTCTGCAGCATCTCGGCATCATTGTAGGTATCGCCAAAAGCCATCATCCCGCTGCAGTCAATGCCCATCTGTTCACCCAGCTTTTTCAGCGCAGCGCCCTTATGCACCCCCGGGTTCATGATATCCAACCAGTTTTTGCCCGCCACTGCCACCGAAAAATTTTGCCCGCAGACTGCACGGTATACATTGTCGTACGCCTGCTGCGCATTGCCCAGCGGCAGATAGATCGTAAACTTATCTGCAGGAGCTTCCACTGCTGTCAGATCTTCTACATATTCCACCTGAGTATAAAACACCTTGAATACCGGATCATACTGCCGGAAGCGTCTCTCCACATATACGCAGTTCAGTCCGCACAGCATCCCGATGTCATCCTGCGCTGCGGCAAGCTCTGCAAGGGTACGCCAACCGTCCCGGCTCATCTCCGAAACAAACAGATCCTCGCCCTTCCAGCGGGCCGCCCCTCCGTTGTCTCCCACAAAGAGCATCTGCTCCCGCAATGCAGGGAACATTTCCTCCAGTGTATACAGCGGCCGTCCGCTGGCCGCTGCAAAATAGATCCCCTTTTCTGCCAGTGCCCGTACCATCTGTTCAAACCCCGGCGGGAGCCGTCCATTCTCGTCCAGCAAGGTCGCATCCATATCCGATGCGATCAGTCTGATCCGGTCCATCCGTTTCTCCTTATTCACTCATATAGCTGATATTGGCATCCAGCAGACCATCGTAACCGCTGATCTTGACCGTACAGCTGCCCTGCCACAGATCACAGCTGACCGGACTGGACGGTACACCGTAGTGCGCATTCCAGATACTGTAGCAGGTCAGACGCTCATACTCCACCCGGCTGCCAAACCAGGTCGTAGAGGCATACACACCCGGACGATATCCGTTGGCCTTGACCTCCTCGCAGAATGCAATGGCACAATTGGTACGCTCTGTCACACCCAGCGCATCGGCCCGGCCGGTGCCGGTGGGCGAGGTGGACGCCTCTGTATCAAAATAGATCGGCAGATCCAGCGCCCGGCCGTTGAGCACATAGGCGCAGCCAAATGCTTCTTCCCGTGCCTCGTCCTCATTGACTGCCTGACTGAAGAAGTATACACCTACCTTCAGACCGGCATTGCGGGCATTCGTAAAATGCTCTTCAAACATCGGGTCCAGCACTAGCTTACCCTCTGCACCATAGCCCCGGTAGCCGATCCGGATCAGCACAAAGCTCACTCCGGCCTTTTTGATCTGCTGCCAATCCATATTGGTCTGATATTTGGACACATCAATGCCAAAGGTCACACCCTGCTGCAGTACACCGTCCTCATCAAAATAATATAATTTATCATCAACCGACTGGATGCCCGTCAGTTTTTTGTGCGTATCCTGCGTATAATAGTAGGTCTTTCCATCCTCGGTGCGCCAACCGGAATAGGTCGGTTCCTCGGGTTTTCCAAACAGCCAATCAAAGATCCAGCTCAGGCAGTTTTCTTCTTCCAGAGGGAGACACTGTTCTGCCACACCGTCCATTGCATCCAGAAGCTGTTCCGGCGTCAGCAGCATACTGTCTTCCGGCAGCTGCTGGGCCAGCTCTGCGTGGCGCTGCCAGACATTTGCCGGATCTGCCATCGGATCC
This sequence comes from uncultured Faecalibacterium sp., assembly GCA_964466825.1. Classification (GTDB taxonomy): domain Bacteria; phylum Bacillota; class Clostridia; order Oscillospirales; family Ruminococcaceae; genus Faecalibacterium. The sequence continues at coordinate 3,367 of CAYXQN010000100.1, forward strand.
TGTGCTGCAAGCTCCGGAGTCTCCTGCAAAAAGATCACTGCCGAGTTATCTTCTTCCAGCTGTGCCCCCGTCTGCGGCAGCTCCGGAAACAGAATTTCTGTTGTCTGCTCCACCTCCGGCTGCTGAACGGTTTCCTGCTCCGTTTCCTGCTGCAAAGGTGCGCTCGCCGGTTGCTGAGGCAGCTGCACCGTTTCCTCCGGCACAGGCTGCTCCGGCTGGACGATATCCTGCTCCGGGAGTTCCGCGACCGGCTCCTTCTTCTGTTCCACTACGGTATGCTCCTGCTGCGGCTGCACCACTACAGGACCTGCTGCCAGCTGCTGCGGCGCCTCAAACAGTGATACTGCGCCCGCACCAGCTGCTACTGCAACCACAAGAGACCACGCTGCGGCCGCACAGACCAGCTTGCACCGGATACCGCCTTGCACCACACTTTTTTTCTGCTTCTGTTTTTTCATCGGGTGTGTTACCTCTCCATGCCATTCATTTCTTGTTTCATTTATTCTACAAACATCCTTATAAAAGGCTGCGATAAGTTCTGCGCTCAATCGGTTTCAGTATAACCTATCACTGCCATTTCGTCAATCACGCAAGTTCGCAGCATCGTGCAAAGCTGTCCCCCTTCTGAATAAATGCAACAAAAGAAATACGCTTGCCCGGCACAAATCATTGCAGCTTGCTACTCTTGCAAAAAGTGGAAGGAATTTCGCCATTTTCACTTGTTGTCTTGACAGGTGTATGGTATGATATTTGACACATCCGTTTTGCGGTCATTCCGTTTGATTTCAGAAAGAGAGGCTTCTCACTGTGGAAAATGTGAAAGATTTTTTAAAACGAAAAGATATCATCATCACCCCTCAGCGCTATCTGATCGAAGCACTGGGTGCAATGGCCCAGGGACTGTTTGCCAGCCTGCTGATCGGCACCATCATCAAGACACTCGGCCAGCAGGCCGGGCTTGAATTCCTGGTCGAGATCGGCGGCTACGCTTCAGCCATGAGCGGCCCCGCTATGGCCTGCGCCATTGGCTGGGCGCTGCATTGTCCGCCGCTGGTACTGTTCAGCCTTATTACAGTAGGCTATTCTGCCAATGCTCTGGGCGGAGCCGGCGGTCCGCTGGCCGTCCTGATCATTGCCATCGTTGCTGCCGAGCTTGGCAAGGCAGTCAGCAAAGAGACACGGATCGATATCCTGGTCACTCCTCTGATCACTATTTTTTCCGGTGTCGGGTTGTCCATGCTTATCGCTGCTCCCATTGGCACCGCTGCCAATCAGGTAGGCACTCTGATCATGTGGGCCACCGAGCAGGCACCTCTGGTCATGGGCGTTCTGGTCTCGGTCATTGTGGGGATCGCCCTTACGCTGCCCATCTCCTCGGCTGCCATCTGCGCTGCATTGGGCCTGACCGGGCTTGCTGGCGGCGCTGCCGTAGCAGGCTGCTGCGCCCAGATGATCGGTTTTGCTGTGATGAGCTACAAGGAAAATGGCGTCGGCGGCCTTGTCAGCCAGGGCCTTGGCACCAGTATGCTGCAGATGGGCAACATCGTAAAAAATCCCCGGATCTGGATCGCTCCCACCCTCGCCAGCGCCATCACCGGCCCGCTGGCCACCTGCGTGTTCCATTTTGAGATGAATGGCGCCGCTGTTTCTTCCGGCATGGGCACCTGCGGCCTGGTAGGCCAGATCGGCGTTTATACCGGCTGGGTCAGCGATGTGGCTGCCGGCATCAAAACTGCCATCACTCCCATGGACTGGGCTGCCATGGTGCTGCTCTGCTTTGTACTGCCTGCATTGCTCAGCGTTCTGTTCTGCGAGATCGAGCGCCGCCTTGGCTGGATCAAGGAAGGCGACCTGAAACTGAAATAAAAAATAAAAGTGCGGCGTGAAGACATCCTCTTTCACGCCGCACTTATTTTGATCAAGGTTTCTGGATCGGTTCTCCGTCCAGCACAGCCTGAACCAGGGTATCCCCTTCATAGACCAGTTTGAGCGAAAAATAGGGGCGCTGCTCCTCCAGCAGCCGGAAGAACAATTTATCCCCTTCCCAGATGGGCAGCTCCAGCACCCGGCTCTTTGGCACCCACTCCAGCACACCCTCATTACAGGCATCGCCCTGGATCATTTCGCCCTCCCATGCATCAGCGGTATACAGATGCATATACTCTGTCATCTGCCCCAGCACAAAGGTCACGATGCCCCGGCAGTGCCAGCGCTTCAGGGTCAGGCCGGTCTCCTCCCGCACTTCCCGTACAAGGCAGTCCTCCGGGCTTTCAAAGGGTTCAAATTTGCCGCCTACACCCACCCATTTGTCGTGATTGTAATCGTTCTTTTTCTTGATGCGGTGCAGCATCAGGTAAGCCCCATCCTTTTCCAGATAGCACAGCGTGGTATTGAACATTGGATATTCTGCTTTCATCGGGTCCATTCAAATTCTCCTTTTTGTCTCAAAAAGCGTCCCGCAGGTGACCTGCGGGACGCTTTTTCAGTTACTTTTTGCAGCTCATGCCTTGCCGCGGCCTGCACGGCCCTTGCCTGCACTGTTCAGTTTGCGCACCAGGTCATTCTGGTGCTTGCGCTGAGAAGCGCTTGCCTTTGCTTCTGCCGCCTCTGTCGGACGCATCGTCAGCTGCACCGCTTCCGGGTCGATGCGTTCCAGCTGCCACTCCTGGTTGCCGCCGGACACAAAGTTCCAGATCTGTGCCTGAGCGCCGTTGGAGGTATTCATGCCCACAAGGTCGATATACTTATCAGCCAGCACATTGCGGATACGGGTACGGCCATTGCGGGTAGGCTCCAGCTCCCAGCACTGGCTCAGACCGCTGGTACGGCCCCACTGGTGCAGCCAGGTACCTTCTACCACGCCGCCCAGCGCCAGATCGATCATCTTGCCGGTAAAGCGGTTTTTGATCCTCCAGCGTCCCTCACCTGCATCCACGAACTGCCACTGCTGCCACGGATGCCCGGCGTAACTCCACAGCTGGATGGCTGCGCCATTTTCTGTGTTGAAGTTTTTGACCTCCAGCACCTTTCCGTTTGGCGCTTTGATGATATAAAATTCGTTTTCCATTAAAATCACCTGCGATGCCTTTGCCATAGAGCACGACTCCTTTCCGGTTTGGTACTTTTATTATATCTCATTCCACGCACATCAACAAGGATGCTTTTTCATAATCTTTTCTCGTATTCTTGTGCATTTTGTCGC
>CAYXQN010000101.1:0-6536 GCA_964466825.1 uncultured Faecalibacterium sp.
AATCCGTATCGGTCAATTTTGCAAAAAAATATAATTGCATTTCAGGAGGCGAACTTTATGAGTTTTGTTCCTTATGTTGTTGAGCAGTCGGCACATGGCGAGCGGTCTTATGACATTTTTTCTCGTCTGCTGAACGATCGCATCATCGTCTTGAGCGAGGATGTCAATGATACTACGGCCAGCCTTGTCGTGGCACAGCTGCTGTATCTGGAAGGGCAGGACCCGGATAAAGATATCTGCCTGTATATCAACAGCCCCGGCGGTTCTATCAGCGCAGGCATGGCGATCCACGATACCATGCAGTATATCAAGTGTGATGTGTCTACTATTTGCGTTGGTATGGCAGCTTCCATGGGTGCATTCCTGTTGGCAAGTGGTACAAAAGGCAAGCGCTTTGCACTGCCCAATGCAGAGGTTATGATCCATCAGCCGCTGATCGGCGGTCAGGGCGGCGGCTTGTCCGGCCAGACTACGGATATCAAGATCCATGCAGAGCACATGGTCTATATCCGTGATAAGATGAACCGGATGCTCAGTGAGTATACTGGTCAGCCGTTGGAAAAGATCCAGCAGGATACAGAGCGTGACAACTATATGTCCGCACAGCAGGCAAAGGAATACGGCCTGGTGGACGAGGTCATTACGCATCGCTGATCGACCGGTTGATATCAATCTATCCAGGATAAGGAAAAATAGCTATGGCAAATTCCAAAGACAAAAATCTTATTTGCAGCTTTTGCGGCAAGCATCAGGACGAAGTAGAGCGCATGATCATTGGCCCCGGCGTTAATATCTGCAGCGAGTGCATCGGCCTGTGCTATGACCTGCTGGATAACAAGCCGGAACGCCTCAATGGCGGCCGTGCACCGCGTTCCAATGCGAAAAATTCTACCATGCAGCCTGCAGATATGCTGGATATCAATATTCTGACTCCGGCCGAGATCAAGGAAGGTCTGGATCAATATGTTATCGGCCAGGACGAAGCGAAGCGTGTACTGGCAGTATCGGTGTATAACCACTACAAGCGTATCCTGGGCGGCAAGAGCGGTGATGTGGAACTGCAAAAGTCCAATGTTCTGCTGCTGGGTCCGTCTGGTGTGGGCAAGACCTTGCTTGCACAGACTCTGGCAAAAATGCTGGGTGTTCCGTTTGCAATCGCAGATGCAACTACGCTGACCGAAGCCGGCTATGTGGGCGAGGATGTGGAAAACATCCTGCTCAAGCTACTGCAGGCAGCGGATTTTGATGTGCAGAAGGCACAGCTTGGTATTATCTATATTGACGAGATCGACAAGATCACCCGCAAGAGCGAGAACCCGTCCATTACTCGTGATGTTGGCGGCGAGGGTGTGCAGCAGGCATTGCTGAAGATCCTTGAAGGTACCGTCAGCAATGTGCCGCCGCAGGGAGGCCGAAAGCATCCGCAGCAGGAGTTTATCCAGCTGGATACTACAAATATCCTGTTTATCTGTGGTGGTGCGTTTGACGGATTGGATAAACATATCCAGCGCCGTACAGATAAGTCTGCACTCGGTTTTGGCGGCAGCCTGAAGGATACCTCTTCGGAAGCGCAGAAGGCACTTTTGCGTAAGGTGGAGCCTCATGATTTGGTCAAGTTTGGTCTGATCCCGGAGTTGATCGGTCGTCTGCCGGTTATCACCGTTTTGGATGATCTGGATGAAGCAGCTCTGGTGCGGGTGCTCAAAGAGCCTCGCAACAGTCTTGTCAAGCAGTACAAAGAGATGCTTGGTATGGACAATGTGGATCTGGAATTCACCGATGAGGCGCTGTATGCCATTGCTCGAAAGACCATTGAGCGTAAAACTGGTGCTCGTGGTCTGCGCAGCGTAATGGAAAGCATTTTGATGCCCATTATGTTTGAGGTGCCCAGCGATGCTACCATCATTCGTGTGACTGTGGATGAGGACACTGTAGAGGGCGGCCAGGCGCATCTGGAGTATGGTGCAGTGCGTAAACGCTACAAAAACCAAAACGCTCTGAACTGATCAACGAACTGGTTGGCAGGGAGCGTAAAAGCTCTGTTTCAAAAGCAAACTGCTTTTGTCAGAGCTTTTTTCTTTATTTACCTTGTTTCTGAACTTGGAATGCGTTATAATAATAAAGTATGATACCTTTGGGATCCAGCCCTCTGGCAGGGGCCAGCTGACCCGGACAAAGGTGTGATCATGAGGGAACTAGGAAAGTACGATAAAGGAGTGTGTTTACTATGGCAAATTATCTTGCAATGGATCGTGACCAGCTCGCTGCCGAAAAAGCATCCCTGGAGGCAGAGTACAAAAAATTCCAGGCGAAGGGCTTGAACCTGAATATGGCTCGTGGCAAGCCCGGCCCGCACCAGATGTCGCTGGCAATGGATATGCTGCAGATGACCGATTACACCACGGATGCCGGGACAGATGCCCGTAATTATGGTGATCTGGAAGGCCTGTATGAAGCGCGGGTGCTGTTTGCAGATGTATTTGGCGTAAAGCCGGCCGAGGTCTTTGTGGGCGGTAACTCCAGCTTGCAGCTGATGTATAATCTCATGACAATGGGTTATATGTTTGGCTTCCCGGGTTCTGCACGCCCCTGGTCGCAGGTGGAAAAACGCAAGTTCCTTTGCCCGGTCCCCGGTTATGATCGTCATTTTGCCATCACTGAGGAGATGGGCTTTGAGATGATCAATATCCCTATGAATGAGAATGGCCCGGATATGGACCTTGTGGAAAAGCTGGTGGCAGAGGACGACACCATTAAGGGCATTTGGTGTGTGCCGCAGTATTCGAACCCCGATGGCTATACCTACAGCGACGAGACGGTTGAGCGTCTTGCAAAGATGAAGACAGCGGCCCCGGACTTTAAGATCTTCTGGGACGAAGCTTATATCGTTCATCATCTGACAGATGAGATCATCGAGACTCCTGTGCTGCTGAACGAGTGTAAAAAATATGGCACACAGGACCGTGTGTTTATGTTTACCTCTACCAGTAAGATCACCTTCCCGGGTGCAGGTGTTTCGGCCATTGCATGCAGCGAAGCGATGATGAAATATATCTGCAAGCGCTTCTCGGTCATGATCATAAGCTATGATAAGATGAACCAGCTGCGCCATGTCCGATTCCTGAAAAATAAGGAAGGCGTTTTGGCACATATGGCAAAGCATCGCCGTCGTCTCGTGCCCTGCTTTGATGCTGTAAAAACGGCCTTTGCTGAGGAGCTGACTCCCTGCGGTGAGATTGCTCACTGGACCAACCCGAAGGGTGGTTACTTTATCAGCCTGTATGTGCTGCCTGGCTGTGCAAAGCGTGTAGCTGCTTTGTGCAAAAACAGCGGATTGACGTTGACTGGTGCCGGTGCTGCGTATCCTTATCATAAGGACCCGGAGGATTCGCACTTGCGGATTGCTCCGACCTATCCCAGTTTGGATGAGGTGGAGATCGCTTCTGAACTGCTGTGTGTCTGTGTACGTCTTGCCACGGTGGAAAAGCTGCTGGCTGAGAAAGACTAAGCACTTATTTTGAAAAAACCTCCTCTGTGCAGTGATCTGCTGCTGGAGGAGGTTTTGAATACTGGTCCCGGATATTGAACGGGGCTTTTGGAGGTTCCCTTGCTTATGAACAAAAAAGGAAAAGCATGGCAGCTGGTTGCCGCCGTCGTCCTGATCCTTGCCTTTGCGTACACTGCATTTTTTGGTGTGCATGCAACGTATGGTGATGTTACCACCACCTACATCAAAGGCGCTGAGGATATCCGCTTTGGTGTGGATATCAAGGGTGGCGTAAATGTTACATTTGTACCTTCTGAAGGCTTTGATGCCACAGAAGAACAACTGGATGCAGCAAAGCTTGTCATCGAAAACCGACTGGTCGCATTGAATGTGACCGACTATGAGCTGTATGTGGATACAGATTCCGACAGCTTGATCCTGGAGTTTCCGTGGCAGTCCGGTGAAACGGATTTTGACCCCGAGACAGCGATCGAGGAAATCGGTACTACTGCGTATCTGACCTTCCGCGAGGGTGCAGATGCAGATGGTGATCTGATCCTGGATGGGTCCATGGTCGAGAGCGCTACAGCTCAGTATGGCCCGGTCAGCAGCTCCACCTCGGAGTACTTTGTGGCACTCAAGTTCAATGCAGAAGGTGCAGAAGCTTTTGGTGAGGCCACTACACGCCTGGCAGAGGAGAGCGGCACCATCAGCATCTGGCTGGACGATGAAAATGTGAGTACAGCATCCGTCAGTGTTGCTATTACTGGCGGTGAAGCGATCATTACCAGCTCTGTTCTCAATCCGTTTACGCAAGAGTCTGTCATAAAAATGGCACGTCAGATCAACTCTGGTGCGCTGCCCTTTGCACTCACGGTGGACAGCTATTCTACCGTAAGTCCCAGCTTGGGCGAAAACAGCCTGAATGCAATGGTTCTGGCAGGTGTCATCGCATTTGCACTGATTTTTGTTTTTATGACGTTGCTGTATCGTCTGCCGGGTTTCCTGGCTTGCATTGCACTGGTGGGTCAGGTAGCAGCAACATTGGCCTTTGTGTCTGGATACTTCCCGGCATTTGAAAGCTTTACCCTGACACTGCCTGGCATTGCCGGTATCATTCTGGCAATTGGTATGGGTGTGGACGCAAACGTCATCACCGCTGAACGAATTAAAGAGGAATTGAACAGCGGCAAGTCTTTGGATGGTGCACTCAAGAGCGGTTTTGCCCGTGGTTTGACGCCGATCATTGACGGCAACGTGACCATTGTGATCGTTGCCATCGTTTTGATGGGTGCATTTGGTCCGTCGGATGGCATCTTTGCAAAGCTGCTGCACGTTGTGTTCTTTGCATTTGGTCCGTCCACGGCAGGCACTATTTATGCATTTGGTTATACACTGCTGACAGGTGTTCTGCTCAACTTTGTGTTTGGTGTGTTTGCATCCCGTGTGATGATCCGTGGTGCTGCCTCTGTTAAGGCTTTGCGTGATCCGTGGCTCTATGGCGCTGCTAAGCCTGGTAAAGAGCAGAAACAGCCCAAGCAGATCAACTTCGCTGCGCTGCGCAAAAAGTTCCTGGCTGCATCTGCAGCACTGATGGCCGTGATCCTGCTGAGCGCTGTTGTGTTTGGTGTCCAGCTGGATACTGAGTTTACCGGCGGTGCAATGATCACACTGCGTTACGAAGGCAGTTTTGAGCTGGCAGAGGTACAGCAGACGGCATCTGCAGCACTGGAGAGCAACGGTCTGACATTGCAGACGGGCGAAAACGTTGCGACTGGCGATCAGACCCTGAAGATCTCTATGCCGGGCAATGAGACCGTGACCACTGATCAGGTGGGATCGCTGCTGGAACAGCTCAATCAGGAGCATCCGGACAACGCATTTGCACAGCTTTCGCTGAGCAATGTCAGCGCTACTATGGGCACAAAGTTCCTGAAAAAGAGTTTGGTGGCTGTGGTAGTAGCACTGGTCCTGATCCTGTTGTATATTGCGCTGCGCTTTAGAAAGATCGGCGGTCTGACCGGTGGCATGATGGCAGTTCTGGCGCTGATCAATGACCTGATGGTAGTGTTTGGCACCTTTGTGGTACTGCGCACAGCTCTGGACGGAAACTTTATTGCTGCAATGCTGACCATCCTGGGCTATTCCATCAATGATACTGTTGTGGTATACGACCGTATCCGTGAGAACCGTGCTCTTTTGGGCAAAAAAATCTCTTTTGAGGATCTTGTCAATACCTCGGTCAATCAGTCTGCCCGCCGCACGCTCGTTACAACGGTTACAACCGTAATGGCGCTGGCTGTTATGTGTGTTGTGGCAAAGCTGTATGGTCTGGACAGCATCTTTACCTTTGCCTTCCCGTTGATGATGGGCATGATCAGCGGTGTGTATACTTCGCTGTGCGTTTCCACTTCTGCGTGGATGATCTGGAGTGAGCGTAAGCATAAAAACTAAGGTTGCCGTATTTCCGGCAGGAGATCCGGTTAACAGGAGGAGCAAATTATGAAGTGTCCCTATTGCGGCACCGAAGAATCCAAAGTGATCGATTCGCGCCCGACGGAAGACAGCGAGCGTATCCGCCGCCGTCGCGAGTGCCTGAGCTGCCATATGCGCTTTACGACTTACGAGGTCGTTGAAACAGTTCCGCTGGTTGTGATCAAAAAAGATAGCTCACGCGAGCCATTTGACCGGCAAAAACTGCTTAATGCTATAGTGCGTGCTTGCGCAAAACGTCCGGTCAGTTACGAAACGCTGGACCATGCGGCCAGCCGGATCGAGCAGTCTCTGCTCAGCTCCTACGACCGTGAGATCCCCAGTGTACGCATTGGCGAACTGACAATGCAGGAATTGAAGCAGATCGATGAAGTGGCGTATGTCCGCTTTGCGTCGGTTTATCGTCAGTTTGCAGATGTGGAAAGCTTCTTTAATGAATTAAAGAAGCTAATGGGTGACCGAAAAGAAAATAATTGATACCGTAACAAAAAGAGCTCCGAGAAAGCTCGGTGCTCATAAGACAGTAAAAACTGAATTTTGTGGAACAGGCATGATT
>CAYXQN010000102.1:0-6466 GCA_964466825.1 uncultured Faecalibacterium sp.
GTCATACGGGTTGCCAGCAGAGACTGGTGTGCGTCACGCAAGACGACCTCAGTAACTTTGATCGGCTTTTTTGCCATGGTTGTCACCTCTCTTAGTTCATGGAAACCAGAACGTCACCGGAGTTGACGGTATCGCCCTTGTTCACGTTGATGGATGCCACAGTGCCATCCTGAGGAGCAACGATCTCGTTCTCCATCTTCATGGCTTCCAGAATCACCAGGATGTCGCCAGCCTTGACAACATCGCCAGCCTTGACCTTGACATCCAGAATGTTACCGGGCATCGGAGCCTTAACGGTAACAGCGCCTGCAGCAGCAGGTGCCTTAGGAGCGGCAGGAACTGCAGCAGGTGCTGCGGGTGCCTTAGGAGCGACCGGAGCGGCTGCTGCGGGAGCAGCAACAGGAGCAGCGCCTGCGACAGTCTCCTCAACGGAGACGCTGTAAGCAACGCCATTGACGGTAATATTGTAGTACTTCATGGAAGGATCCTCCAATCAAATTCAAATAAATCCTATAAATGTACGTTCAGAAACGCTTACAGAGCCATGTTGCCGTGCTTTTTGGGCAGACGAGCAGCACGCTTGGTGCTCAGCAGCTCAAGTGCAGCAACAACGCTTGCGCGAATATTTGCAGCATCGCAGGTCATATCAGCAGCACCTGCTGCAACTGCGTTAGTTGCGCTGCACACTTCAGCGGTGTAGGCAGCAGCCTTGGCATTGGTTGCAGCAATGATATTGTCCGATGCGTCGATCTCGTCCTTGTACAGAACGCTGACCGCAGTGTTCGGCTCCAGAGCGCTGACTACGCAACCCTCTACTGCAATGCGCAGATCTGCTGCAGCCAGAGCAGTGTAGACAGGGCCGATCGCCTTGCCGGCCAGTACAGAGATCTTGGCAGTCGTTGCATCGGCATAGGTAGCTGCCAGACGAGCGGCCTCGCGGATACCACCTGCAATATCATCACTTACACTGGGCACAAAGCCATCTGTGTTGACAATGGTAATGACCGGAACGCTGAATGCATCGCACAAGCGAACAAAACGTGCTGCTTTTGCAACGCAGCTATGGCACAGCTTTTTACCGGTTGCAACAACACCCACGGCATTTCCGCCGACCGTTGCAAATGCGGTATAAACATTCTTGCCAAAACCTGCAAACAGCTCTACTGCGCTGTCCTTATCAATGACAGCTTCGGCTGCCTTGGCAGGCTCAGCATCCGCAGTCAGAGCAGCCGTGGGCTGTTCAAACTCAAAAATTGCAGGCCCGGTCAGGTTATTAGCCGGAAGCAAACCTACGATATGAGCAGCCTTTTCGGCAGCTTCGTCTGCATCGGGGACAACAATGGCAGCAACACCTGCCTTTGCTGCAACCGCTGCAGAACCTGCCTGTGCAACTTTATCACCCTTGGCCGCAGAGGTAAACGGTGCAGTAAAGAACAGCTCTGCATCCTCTGCCATAACACAGACATCTGCTGCTGCTGCGTTCAGTGCACTGGTACCACCGCAAACACCCAAAACGACTGCAACCTGCGGCACAACGCCAGAAACCTTTGCGATCGTCGCATTCAGCTTTGCGCTTGCAGTCAGCACATCCAGCCCCTCTGCCAGTTTTGCGCCGACCGAGTTGTAAAAGGTAACGACCGGGCAACCGGTCTGTGCAGCCATCTCAAGAACTTTGATGTTCTTTTCGATATCCTTAACTGCAACAGCGTCACCATTCTGATAAACAGCATAGGCCTGCTGGCCAGCTGCATAGCCGCAAGCGGCGCTCACTGCACCGTCAGCAAACAGCGCAGTATACTCCCCGTCGTCGAAGAACTTGGCGAGGATTTCTCCCTTATTGATCTTTGAAGCCATATTTAGACCTCCTGGTTGTCTTTTGTGAGCTTTCAAAATTGGTTTTATTATACTGTTTTTCGTCCTGAATTGCAAGACTTTCTGTAAAATTATGTGCAAAACAACATCCGTAAATCCGTCATTTTTTGCCATCCGACGATTTTTTAACGAAGTTGTGAGAAACTTTGTATCCCACGCTGTACAGCAGAAAACCATCCAAAAGTAATCTTGCTGCCAAGTCATACTTTTAATCGCTGGTTTTTGCAGATCATCATACTCCGTTTAGATGCTTTTGCGATGCAGACCCGGAAGATAATATTTAGTGGATGCAACCCTCTCCCCTCTTTTTATGTCCGTTAAACAGAATTAATTGACAATTCCAACCCGCCTGTTATAATAAAACTGTATGTTCAGAATAAGGAGAGTTCTTATGCAGAAAGTGCAAATCGGCCGTGTTTACCGGCATTTCAAAGGTGACTATTACCTGGTGGAGGCACTCGCTCAGGATTCTGAGACCGGTGAACCCTGCGTTGTCTATCGCAAACTTTATGGGGATGGCGGCCTATGGGTCCGACCTTTAGAGATGTTTTTAGGGCAAGTCGACAAAGAGAAATATCCTTATGTAAAACAGGAACTCCGCTTTGAATTGCAAGAGATCGAAAGCATCGCAGGCCACTGAGCCAACACAGTGATATTCTCTCCCCTGCATAATGCGGTATTTCAGAGACTGTCTGTAACGTATCGTGTACATTGTTCTATATTATAAAAAGCACTCGGAGTATGAATTCCGGGTGCTTTTTGACGTTTACGGGCGAGAAAGAACTCCCAATACGATTTCATCTGGTTCAGATAATGTCAGAACATATCTTAAATCTTCCCTCGCTTTGGCTGTTGCGACCTCTCCATGCCAACCAGTGTCTAAATATTTTTCGTGCAGATATTGAATAATTCCCTCTTTAGTGAACATTCCCGTTTCAACGAACTTTCGCAAAAGTCGATTTTGTCGTGGTGTATCCTGCTCTGTTTATGCTCCCATGCTCTTTTACATTGGTAGTGACTATGGCGTAAATATTTTGAAGATCAATGATTGACAGATATGGCGGCGATTGATTTTGATATTTCACTTACGCCTCACCTCTTAAAAATCAAACGCTCAGTCTTGGTGTAGCCGCTGTTTCTTTTGTTGTAAGTGGCATTGTAGATTACGTTAGAAATCTAAAGACGGAAACTGAAAAACTTGTTGACGCAATGGACGATGCTCAGGCAAAACTCCAAGATGCAACCGGCGATATCGAAGAAATTGAGGGCAAAATTGAGGAACCAAATAAACGCTTTCACTATTCTACTTTTTTCGTATGCGCCAGCCCAAGTTCCTCTGTTTTTTATAAAGCTTATAACGAGCATAATAAAAGCCCGGCGGAACAGATCGTTCCGCCGGGCTTTTATTAATTATTCCGATCCCAGTGAATAGTTCACAACTCTCCGCGACCCGAAAGAGCACGATAAAGAGTGGTCTCATCTGTATACTCCAGGCTTGCACCTACCGGCAGGCCATAGGCCAAACGGGTGGTTTTAATGCCAAGAGGTTTGATAAGTTTTGCCAGATACATCGCAGTAGCCTCACCTTCTACAGTGGGGTTCATTGCCATGATAACTTCTTTGACCTTTCCATCACGCAGCCGAGCCAATAGCTCTTTTACACTGAGTTGTTCAGCACCAATGCCATCCATCGGACTGATCAGACCATGTAAAACATGGTATAGTCCATGATATTCACGGGTGCGCTCAAAAGCCTGCACATCGCGGGGCGTTTCCACTACACAGATAACCGAACCGTCCCTTTTCGCACTGGAACACACCGGACAGAGATCTGCTTCGGTGTAGTTTTGACAAACACGGCAGCGATGAAGCTTTGTATGTGCGTTCTGGATCGCAGAGGCCAGTGCAGCAGCATCCTGGTCGGACATACTCAGCACCTGATATGCCATGCGCGTGGCACCTTTGCGTCCGATACCTGGAAATTTAGCAAATTCTTCGATCAGCTTTTCCAGGGGAGCTGCATTGTAGCCCATGATGTTTCCTCCGTTTTAGATCAGAGACCCGGGATGTTCATCCCGCCAGTCAGCTTTCCCATTTCAGCTTCAGCGGTCTCATCAACCTGTTTGACCGTTGCATTGATCGCCGCAGCCACCAGATCCTCCAGCATCTCGATATCATCGGGATCAACAGCCTCCGGCTTAATGGAAATGGACAGCACCTCGTGCTTGCCATTCATCTTGACCGTGACCATTTCGCCAGAAGCACTGCCAGTATACTCGGCTACTTCCAGTTCTGCCTGTTTTGCTTTCATATCTTCCTGCATCTTCTGAGCCTGACGCATCAGAGCATTCATGTCAGGGCGGCCAAATCCTGCGGGCATTCTTGCTTTCATAGTGGATTCTCCTTAAAATGTCTTAGTATAGTTATTATAACTCTCTCAGGCAGAATTCCAATTCATTCTGTCAGCGCCCCATTATAGGATGCACTTTTGCAAGAGAGTAAATTCTGTTGGTCAGGTTCTCCTTTTCCGGACAGTATCTTCGATCGTAACTTCCAGTCCCAGTTTTTCCAATGCGTGGAGTGACTGCTCCGCATTTGAGCTGTTTTGGTGGGAAGTCTTTGGCTCATAGGGGCCAATCGGTACTGCAACGCCCGATACCTGAGCAATAAGCTTTTTGATGAGCTTTTGGCTGTCTTTATTGGCTCGGATGAAATCCCGGAAGGTCTTTCCCCCATCGATCAATACTCGGGTGCCATCAAAATACGCTTTCGAACGGCGCAGGTATCCATAAAGCATGGGATCAATTTCCTGCAGTTTTTGGATAACCTGATCCCACATGGGATATGGATTAATGCCTTCCTGTGCAACAACACGAGGCTTGTCCAAAACTGGATCCGCCGGATTTGACGGTACAGGCATTTCCGGCACCGGTTCAGGATGGGCTGCTGCCCTTTCCTGCTCTGTCGGCGGCTCCACAGGGCCATCCCAGGGAAGAACGGTCTCATCCGGACGAAGCGGAGGTTCTTCCGGTAATGGCGGGATATCTTCTTCTGCAGCGTTTTGAGTCTGGGGCAGAGAAGCTGCTGCCTCTTGTATGGAAGACTCTTTTTCAGGTTCCTTTTCCGGCCGAAGCTCTGCCTGCGGATGTGATTCCTGTTTTTCAGGCAAGACTTGTACCGGAGCGCTTACAAAGGGCTGGGCTGGAGCCGAAACGAACGGTTTCGGAGTTTCCGGCACAGTCGATGCCGCTGTATATGCAGGCCCAGCCTGCACCGCCTGCATTACAGGCACCTGAACGGGTTCTGACAGGCCAAACAGCGCAAGCTCTAATTCGATTCGCTGATCACTGCCCCGGGTCATGTGCTCCAATGCACTGCCCAAAGCCCGGATCGCCCGAATTGCTTCTCTCTGGCCCAGCTGCGGACCTTTTTCAAGATATTGCGCTTCTTCTTCGGGTGACACACCCGATAAAAGGGCTCTTCCTCCCGGCAATGCTGCCAGCATCAGTGCGCGATAATGGGCGATCAGTTCCTCCGTCAGACGTTTTACATCTACAGACTGCTGTCGCAAAGCTGCCAACTGGGCCAGTGCCGCAGCACCGTCCTGCGCATCGATTGCATCTGAAATACGGAACAAATAACTACGGTCGGTCACTCCAGCCATCCGACGGACAACATCGGCATCAATTTTTGCTGTAACACCGGCGCAGGTATCCAGAATGGATAGCGCATCGCGCAATGCTCCATCTGCAAGCCGAGCGATCAGCTCTGCACCGTCAGAAGTCAGCTCCAGCTGTTCTTCCCCTGCAATGTATGCGACTCGTTCTGAAATATCATCTGGTCCGATCCGTGTGAAATCATAGCGCTGACAGCGCGAAAGGATCGTTGCCGGGACTTTTTGGATCTCGGTTGTAGCCAGAATAAAAATAACATGAGAAGGTGGTTCTTCCAGTGTTTTGAGCAGCGCATTGAACGCCGCCGTAGAAAGCATATGCACCTCGTCGATGATATACACTTTATAGCGGCAGGCGCTGGGGGTATATGCCGTTTCGTCCCGCAGGTCGCGGATATCGTCCACACCGTTGTTGGATGCAGCGTCCATTTCCACAACGTCCAGAATACTGCCATTGTCGATGCCGCGGCAGATCTCACACTCGCCACAGGGGTCGCCATTTACCGGGTGCAGACAATTGACTGCTTTTGAAAAGATTTTAGCACAGGTCGTCTTACCGGTACCTCGCACACCGGTGAACAGATATGCGTGGCCAACACGGTTTGCCGTGATCTGGTTTTTTAATGCGGTCACGATCGCCCGTTGCCCTACCACATCTTCAAACCGCTGGGGGCGCCACTTGCGATACAATGCACGGTACATCTTATTTCCCCTTCCCCAGTAAAAATTGCAACAAAAAAGGACAGCGCTGACGGGGTTTTGTCCCCGCCTTGCGTAACTCGGCATACGGATGCAGGCTGACTGAAACGCACAGACACGCCGCTTAAGGCTGCTTGGTTCCCCACCTGACCTGGTTCACAGCGGATCCATCGTACAGGACCCGCATCCGTATGCCGAACCACGCAGCAGGCGCTGTCCGAC
>CAYXQN010000103.1:0-6414 GCA_964466825.1 uncultured Faecalibacterium sp.
TTGCCCATGAAGTTGAGCTTTTTGCCGGGGTGGGTATACATATAAAAATAGAGGGTGCGCAGCTGAGCGCATTTTTCCTCGTAGGTACCCCACAGCTTGTCAATGATGGTTTTTTTACCGTGTACGACCTCGTCATGACTCAGTGCCAGCAGATACAGTTCATTATAAAAATAATGCATACTGAACCGCAGCTTACCATAGCAGTCTGCACGTTCGCCGAAGGGAGTAGCAAAGTAGTCCAGAGTGTCGTGCATCCAGCCCATATCCCATTTGTAATCAAAACCAATGCCGTCGTAGCGGGTAGGAGCCGTGACCTTGAGGAAGTTAGTGGAATCTTCTGCCATGTAGATGCCGGTGGGCCAACGCTGATTCAGGCCATGGTTCAGGCTGCGGAGAAAATCCAATGCACCTTGATTGACGCCGCGGCCGGGATCGCCCTGCCAGTACAGTGCACGGGAGATCGCATCCATGCGGATACCGTCACAGTGATAAACATCCATCCACATAGCAGCGGCACTGTTCAAAAAGCTGCATACTTCCTTACGATAGTAGTTGAAATTGCAGGTGCCCCACTCGCTCTGTCCTACATCGCTGTCATACTCGTACAGATGTGTGCCGTCAAATTTGGCCAGAGCATCGCCGTTGGAAGCAAAATGCACAGGAACAAAGTCCATGATCACGCCGATGCCCATACGATGGCAGGCGTTTACAAAGCTGGCAAACTGTGCGGGTGTGCCGTAACGGCTGCTGACCGAAAAATAGCCGGTGGTCTGATAACCCCAGCTGCCATCAAAGGGATGTTCGGCCAGAGGCAAAATCTCCACATGTGTAAAATGGTGTTCCAACAGCCAGGGAATCAGCTCCTGTGCCAATTCCTCATAATTATACCAGCCGTCCGAACCATCTGCCAAAGTGCTGCCGGGGCGATGTTTCCAGCTGCCTGCGTGCAGCTCATAGATATTCATCGGGCGGTTATAGCATTTGTCGCGTCGCGCCATCCAGGCATTGTCGTCAAATGCAAAGTCCAATTTGGCCAGGATACTGGCGGTACCGGGACGTAGTTCGGTGGCAAAAGCGTAGGGGTCACTGCGCATGACCACGCTGCCATCGGCACCGTGGATACGATATTTGTAAAGATCTCCTTCGGTCATTCCGGCAATAAAAGTGCTCCAGACACCGTTGGCGGCACGCTGCATCGGGATGCCAAGGCCCCAGCCGTCAAAGCCGCCGCAGACCTCGATGGATGTGGCACTGGGAGCCCAGACGGCAAAACGCCAGCCAGGGGTTCCGTCGGGGGCGAAGTCTGGATGTGCGCCTAGCATACGATAGGCGTCAAAACATTCGCCGATAAAAAATTCGTGGGGGATATTGGGGTGGTTCATGCAAAAGACTCCTTTTGTAATGTATGGTAACCAGCGGTTTGTGCTGATGCTGACAAAAAATAATTGGGCAGAATGACTAAGAAATGTCTTCGAAAACGAGCATGATAAACCAAATTCTTGGCTAGTTTTGCTAAAATTTGGCGAGATTTCACACACTTGCTGGGATTTGTGTTATACTATCTCTGTCACACCAATGGGTGACAGAAGGTTGAGAAAGAGGGAATACATCAATGGCCTGGTACGATAATGCAGTCTTTTATCATATTTATCCGTTGGGGCTTTGCGGATGTCCGCATGAGAACAACGGAGTCCCGGTGTCTGGAGCGTTTCAAAAGTTGAACGACTGGGCACAGCATGCATCCGAGATCGGCTGCACGGCGATCTATATCGGACCGCTGTTTGAGAGCGGTACGCATGGATACGATACCACGGATTACCGCAGAGTAGACCGGCGGCTTGGTACCAATGCAGAATTTGCAGAATTTGTCCGGAACTGCCATGCCCGGGGGCAAAAGGTCATTGTTGATGCTGTATTCAATCATGTAGGACGAGACTTCTTTGCTTTCCAGGATTTGAAAGCAAATCGCGAAAATGCCCGCTATCGGGACTGGTTCTGCGATGTAAACTTCTGGGGCAATAACGAATACAATGATGGATTCTCCTACAGGAATTGGGGCGGATATAATCTGCTGGTCAAGCTCAACCAGCGAAATCCGGAAGTACAGCAGTACCATTTTGATACCATCCGGTTCTGGGTAGAACAGTTTGATATTGATGGACTCCGTTTGGATGTGGCCAGTGACCTGGATTTTGAGTTTATGCGGGGACTGCGCCGTCTGGCAAATCAGGTCAAACCGGAGTTCTGGCTTATGGGAGAAGTCATCCATGGCGATTACAGCTGCTGGGCAAACCCGGAGATGCTGCATTCGGTAACCAATTACGAACTGAACAAGGGTCTTTGGAGCGGCCACAACGATCACAACTATTTTGAGATCGCCCATACCATGCGCCGGCTGCAGGGACTGTGCCATGATACACGGCTTTATACCTTCTCCGACAATCATGATGTGGAGCGCTTGCCGGAAAAGCTTCGCTGCAAAGACCACATCCGCCATATTGCCATCCTAGTATACACACTTTGGGGGATTCCGTCCATCTATTACGGATCGGAATTTGGAATCGGCGGAAAAAAAGAGAGAGGCAGCGATTGGCCACTGCGTCCTTCGCTGGAGCTTGATGATTATGTGGATGCAGAAAAGACAAATCCAGTCACCAGCGTTTATGCAGCTTTGGGCAAGTTGAAGACTGAATGTCCGGAGCTGACCTGGGGCGAAGTTAAGGAGCTGCAGCTCACCACGCAGTGCTATGCCTTTGCACGGGTGTATAATGGTCAGGCTGTAGTGGCAGTGCTGAATAACGGTGATGCACCGGCACAGCTGGAATTTGCACTGCCGGTAGAAGCAGCTGAGGTTGAAGATCTGCTGGCGCAGACTGTGGGCAGCCAGCCGGTGAGCTGGAGCACAGAATGGGGCCGCATACGTGTACAGCTGCCGGCGAACTATGCTACCCTGCTTCGCTTGAAAAAATAACCGACACCTTGCACAAAGCAGCTGGTTTTGCTACAATAAAGAAACAAAGGTTGGATATTGGAAAGGAAGCGATCCGCAGATGAACGCCGTACAGCGTCGAAAATATATTCTGGAGCGGCTGACCGAAGCAGGTTCGCCAGTCAGTGCGGGGAAGTTTGCTGTCGAAATGGGGGTTTCCCGCCAGATCGTGGTAGGCGATATTGCATTGCTGCGGGCCGGCGGTGCGCAGATCGACGCAACGCCCAGGGGCTATCAGCTCCATCCGGCAGAAAGAGGCTATAGTGGAATTCTGGCCTGTGTGCACAGTACAGAGGACCAACTCCGTGCAGAGCTGTACGCAGTGGTAGACCAGGGCGGCATTGTAGTAGATGTTGCCGTGGAAAACCATCTTTATGGTGAGCTGCGGGGCAACTTGAATGTGGCCAGCCGCTATGATGCGGATGTGTTTATAGAACAGGTAAAAAATACACCGGAAGCGCTTCTCAGCCGCATGACAGGAGGTGTGCATCTGCACACCTTGCATTGTGCGGACCACGAAACTTTTTTGAGGATCCAAAAAGCATTGGATACCCAGGGGCTGCTATATCATAAGGAAGAATGTTCCTGATATCAGTATAAAAAGGCTGGCGGAGCTTGTCTATCCGCAAAAAACAAAAAAAGTTGGATAATCGACTAAAAATCAAAAGAGGTGGTTTTTCTGGACATTCGTATTGAAAAGACTGAACGTGCCATCAAGCAGGCATTTATGGAACTGCGTACTCAAAAACCGGTCGAGAAGATCAAGGTCAAGGAGCTGTGTGATCTGGCTTGCATCAATAAATCCACCTTTTACGCACATTATCAGGATATCTATGGGCTGGCAAATGCTATGGAAGACGAGATGGTGCAAATCGTAGTGGCCGGTCTGCCGCAGCTGACTTCAGACGATGTGAGTGAGCGTACAGAGTGGCTTACGCGGGAGATGTTCAAAGCGTTTATGCTTCATGAAAAAGAAATCAGCACACTGTTTTCAGATTCACGGCAGGGTTTGTTCATCAATCGTGTGGAACGTGCTATGAGCCAGTGCATTGCAGCCAAAGATCCGACATTTGAAACAGATCTGGTGCGCAGGATCGTACTGTCCTTTTGTGTACAGGGATGTTACTACACCTTCAACAGCTTCCATGGGCAGATGGAAGAAAAGCAGCTGGTCAGTCTGCTGGCTTCCATTGCTCATGCAGCACAAAAGATCCGGATGTAAATCGAAAAGGCCTTTGGATGGTATCGTATGCCGTCCAAAGGCCCTTTTTATTATGCTTCATCGGTGGAGGAAACTTCTGTATTTTTTTGTGCAGCACAATGACGGCACAATCCATACAGAACACTGCTTTCGCACTGAAGCACAAAGCCGTGCCCTTCCATCAGATGTTCCCGTACTTCGTTCATAAAGTGGCAGTCCAGATGGTAGATCCGGCCACACTGTACGCACTTGAGGTGCAGGTGTTCCCGGCAATGGCGTTCCTCGTCCACATACTGAAAGACTGCACGTTCTCCCTTGTCGGCAACATACTTCATGATGCGGTGCTCGCCGGCAAGCTTGTCCAGATAACGGTATACAGTGGTAGGATTAGGACTTGCACCTTCGGCCTCCAAGTGCTCAAGAATATTGGAAGCACTTACTGCATGCTGCCGGTTGCGGATAAGATAATCGAGGATCAGCTGCCGGGTCTTGGTATTATAACCATCGCTTCGAGCCATGAAGAATGTACACTCCTTTTTCATTTCTGGCCTTATTGTAACATACTTTTGTGTTGGATGCAAAGTACAGTCGGAATCGTGTTGCATTTTGGTTACAAGCACAAAAAAGATGGTCAAAATTCGCAAAAAAGAGTAAAAATCTTTGTTTAATTCGAAAAACGTTCCAAAGTTTAAGAAATACTATTGTAATATGTGCCATAATGTGAAATAATATATTTGGAATTGATACTTGGATTGCAATAAGGATACAAGGATGTTTAATAGACATTGAACACAGACGGTCCGGCGGTTCGGATCGTCTGTAAATCATGTTTGAACGAAGGTTAGGAGTGTTGCACAATGAAAGAAATGGAGACGCAGTCGAAGTTGAGTTTAAAGCTGCAGGCATATCAGTATCTGAAAACAAAGATCCTCAACTGCGAGTACCGGCCCAATGAGTTTTTGAACGAGCAAAAACTTTGTGCAGAAATGGGCAACATCAGCCGCACTCCTATGCGTGATGCGCTGGGCCGTCTGGAGCAGGAGGGTCTGATCACGATCTTGCCCAAAAAGGGTTTGATGGTCTCTGGCATTACCGAGGAAGATGTGCACAGTATGTTTGAGATGCGGCTGCTGGTAGAGCCGTATGCACTGCGTACATATGGCAGCAGCATTCCCCGGGAGCTGCTGGAACAGTATGCAGAACTGATGCATCATCCGGAGCGGTTGTCTGATTTTTGCGAGGCAGACGATGAGTTCCACGAGATGCTGATGAGCACTCTGCCCAACAAGTATCTGCGTTCAGCATACGATCGGATTACCGGTCTGAACACCCGGTTCCGTATCATGACTGGCAAGGTGAGCATGATCAATCAGGAGCAGACCTGCAACGAGCACCTGGAAATCATCAATGCAGGGTTGGCAGGTGACTGGGATGCTGCCGCAGATGCGCTGCAGCGTCATTTGGAGCTGGCACGGGATAAGGCAGAAAGTGTTATCAAAGTGATCCGACTGTGGTAAAATAAAAAATAGGAAAAGGCACCCGATGGGATGTTCCATCGGGTGCCTTTTTTTGTGTCAAAGAGTATCGAGTTCTTCTTGCAAGCGTGCCAGAGCACTGCGGATAGGCAATTTTTGAGGACAGACAGCCTCGCATTTACCGCAGCGGATACAATTCTTGGCCTTTTCAGCAGCGGGGAAACGTTCCCACTGTTGTTTAATGGCATCCTTCTGCCCGAACATACCAAGCTTATTCCAGATACTGAAATTATCCGGGATATCGACTCCCATTGGGCAGGGCAGGCAGTACCGGCAGCCGGTGCAGCCAACCTTAATGCGTTCGTGGAGGGTCTGTGCTACCTGCTCCACTGCGGCGTCCTCCGCAGGAGAGAGCGGTTCAAAATGCGAAAAAGTCTTCAGGTTATCATCCAGCTGATCCTCAGCACTCATGCCGGAAAGGATAACGTGAACATTCTTATGGCTGCCTACCCAACGCAGCGCCCAGGAGGCATCGCTGGCAGAGGGACGCAAGCTGTGCAGAGGCTGTGCAGCATCAGCAGGCAGAGCGGCGAGAGTACCGCCTTTGATTGGTTCCATAATGATCAGCGGCACGCCCAATTCCTCTGTAAGCTGGTAGCCCCGATCACCGGAGATCTCCTCGGCGCGGTCATCTGTGTCCAGATAGTTGTACTGGAGCTGGCAGAAGTCCCAGGGCTGGTCCCGCAGGA
>CAYXQN010000104.1:0-6338 GCA_964466825.1 uncultured Faecalibacterium sp.
GGAAGAACTTCAGGGTGTCGCAGCCCATGTTCATAGCCTGCTGCATCTCGCCTGCAGAAGCGGTGCCGGGCATCATGATGCCGCCCTTGTCGATAACGTGCTTGCAGATCTCGGGATCAAAGCCGGGAGCAACGATGAAGGAAGCACCAGCAGCCATTGCACGGTCAGCCTGCTCGGTGGTCAGGACGGTGCCTGCGCCCAGCAGCATTTCGGGCATTTCTTCGTGGATCTTACGGATGCACTCCTCTGCACAAGCAGTACGGAAGGTGACCTCAGCTGCGGGCAGACCGCCCTCTGCCAGAGCCTTGCACAGGGGCAGAGCCTCGTCAACGCTGTTAAATGCAATAACAGGGATAATGCCGATCTGATAGACCTTTTCTACGATGGGATTCATAACGCATTTCTCCTTTTGTAAAATCAACACTCTCGTGTGTGGGGATGCGCCGTTTTGGGCGGAAAGACCCCACTCCACATTCATAATACTAGTATAAACAAAAGGGGGCGATTTTGTAATGACCAACAAGCACAATGTTTTGGATAATGCCTTGTATACATTGCACAAAAATGACGAATAGGCACAAATCTCAGCGAGATTCGGCTCATAAATGCAGCCGTTCAAACAATTCTGCCACACCATCGTGATCACAGTCGGCTGTGCTCACAATATCGGCCATTTCCTTAATATGTGCCATCCCGTTGGCCATCACGGCAGCTACACCGGCCTTTTGCAGCATGGCCCGATCGTTTTCGCTGTCGCCGATGGCAAGGGTCTGCTCTTTGTCAATCCCAAGCAGGGCGGCCAGTTCCAAAAGTGCCTCGCCTTTATCAACCTTCCGGGCAGTCACTTCAATGTTATCCGGCGAGCCCTGCACCACCTCAACATCCTTCAGCGCCAAAAAACGGGGCAGCGCTGACTGAGCGGCTTCGGCACTGTCAAAGAACATACAAAACTTTTCGATCGTGTGGGCCTGCCGGGACATCCAGCTGTCATAGCCGCACACAACGGTAAAACGCCCGTCCTGGACCGTCTGGTTGCCTTCGGTGGAAAGGTACTTTCCCATCCGCACAGCAACACGTTCCATGCCTTCCGGGGTTTTATAAGACCGCCCATCGCTGAAGATATTCAGTTCACCGTTTTCTTCGTATTCTTTGTAAAGTGCATAGACCTCGCGGGCCTTTTCCGGGGTAAAGAGGTTGCGGGTCAGGCAGACCGGTTCCGTGGTGTGGTGTTCGGATGCATTGGAATAGCGGCTGTGGATCGCAGCCATGGGTTCACTGCCCAGATCCCAGACCGCAGCACCATTGGAAGTGATGGCGTAGCGCACACCGGGCAGTTGTGCAACTACAGCGGGGAGATTGGCCAGAGGGCGGCCGGTAGTGGGGACTACTACAACGCCATGCTCCACCGCTGAGGCAAGGGCCGCCCGGGTGCGGGGCGTTACTTCGCCCTTACGGTTCAAGAGTGTTCCGTCTAGATCCAGTGCGGCCAGACGAATGGTAGGAAATTGCTGCTGCATAGAGTCTCCTTTATAGATGGTCTGCAGTGGATGCTGCAGATGTGAAATTTTGTCCAGAACTATTTTATAATACTCAAAGGGTTTGCGCAAGAGGCGGCGACTGTGCTATAATAAAATGCTATCCGTTTGCTTACAAACAAAAATTAGGAGATAATTTATGACACTCAAAGAACTTCGCGCCAGGAGCAAACCGCATTTGTGGTTTCAGCTCTATTGGGTCATCTATCTGATCTGGTTTTTTTCGCTCAATGTCCTGATCAACGACCCTAAGTACATTATTTACAGCCCTCTGGATGCATACATCCCCTTCAATGAATGGTTCGTGCTGCCGTATTGCAGTTGGTTTTTCCTGCTGGCAGGTGTTACTGCACTGCTGTGGTGGTGCGATACCAAGACCTACGATAAGCTTTGCCTCACCATGTTTTCGGGCATGACCTTCTGCCTGATCATCTACATGATCCTGCCCAATGGTCTGGACATCCGCCCTACAGCAGAGATGGTAGGCCGCGATAACATTGCCATGTGGCTCATGGGTCTGATCTGGAAGGCGGATAATTCGGTCAACGTTTGCCCATCCATCCATTGCCAGAGCACAGTGTGTATGGCGATGGCATTTACCAAGAGCACAGTGTCCAAAGACCGTCCGGCACTCAAGGTCCTGGCCTGGGTCTGGGCTGCGGCGATCTGCGCATCCACGGTGTTCACAAAGCAGCACTCCATCATTGATGTGTTCTGCGGCATTGCGGTGGCAGCGGTCTGGTTTCCGTTTGTATACCGCACTCCAAAAAGTGTAAAAAAAGTAAAATCATTAAAAATGTGATTTTTGCGACAGTGTTCCCTTGACAGTCCAGTTTTCGTTGGGTAATATAGTTGTATATTAGTATATCACAGCGGTGTGAGGTAACCCCGAAAGGAGAATCATCCATGGCATCTTTAAGTGCACGAGAGCTGGCGTATCAGACGGTCCGCAATCGGATCATTACCATGGAACTGAAGCCTGGCGATTCGCTGAATGACCGTGAACTTGCGGAGGAACTTGGGATCAGCCGCACTCCCATGCGGGAGGCTCTGATCATGCTTAATATTGCCCGCATGGTGGACATCAAACCGCAGAGCGGTACCCATGTTGCGCCCATCGACCTGAAGCTGATGGAGCAGGAACAGTTTTCCCGCTATGCATTGGAAAAAGAGATCCTGAACCGCGTGCGCGGCAGATTGACTCCGGAGCAGGAAGCTGACTACCGCCAGAATATTGAGGCATACCGCCAGCTGGAAGCCGACATGACGGCAGAAAACCGCGAGACGCGTCTGTTGGAGCTGGACAATCAGTTCCACCGCAAGGCGTTTGTGATCGCAGAGATGGAACCGCATTTTGAACATATGCTGGATGCTTTGCAGCATGTGGAGCGTATCCGGAAGTTCAGCTTGCTGACCAACGAGAACAAGTCGGTCTGTGCATCGCATACGGCGATCCTGGAAGCACTGCTCCATGGCACAGAAGAAGATCTGGGCAATGCACTGGAAGCGCACCTGAGCCGTTATAAACTCTCGGTGGAACAGGCACGCACGCTCCATCCGGAATATTTTATTGAAGGCTGATTTTGAAGAGCAGATACGACAGGTCCGTGTCTGCTCTTTTTATTTTATCAGGGGGCTTGAATCCCGTTATTGACCAAAATGACATTTTGCGGTAAAATCAGAAAAGATAAAAGAACGTTTTTTCGCTTTTGTCCTGCGGCAGGCAGCCAATATGGATGGCTCTGCCGGTCACCTTATTTATTAAAAAAAGACAGGAGGTCTTACAATGAAAAAGACCATTCGTATCTTTTCGCTGCTTCTGGCCATGGTCCTGGCTTTTGGCGTGGTGGCAATGCCGGTCTCGGCGGCGTCTGCCCCGCAGGAGGCTTTGGGCATTGCAGAGCTGGAGCAGGAAAATAAACAGGTGTCCATCACCCTGAAGGCTACGGGCGATCTGATCTATGGCTCGCCTATGCAGTTTGAAATCAAGACCGACCCGGAGGGGACCCAGTATCTGGGCGTTGTTATTGGCACCAAAGGCGAAGCCAAGGGCTATGTTTCACTGATCCTCTCGGAAAAATTCCAGATCCTGCTCAAGATGATCCCGCTGCCCAAAATGATGTCTGCGACGCCGGATCAGGAAGAAGGATTCAACGTTTACCAGTACCTCAAACAGCTGATCGACGGGAATGACGTCAGTGTTCTGCTGAGCATTGCGGACGAAGCAGTGGCGGTCATGGATGTGCTGAAGTTCTATATTCCGCAGGTCGATCAGGTGGCCGATGGGATGCGTCTGGCACTGGAGCTGATCCGTAAGTATCTGCCGGCTTCTGTTTTCAGCCGGATGTATCTGGACGAGCAGCCCACGGATGCGGGTTCTTATGTTGCTGGCGCTGTTGCATTGGAAAATGGCGATGTCAATTCGGCTGGCGTGGCCTTCTTCAAGATCCAGCCTAAGAGCGAGAATATCCGCCTGTGCTGGAACGAGGAACTGCCCTCCTCTATGACCATCGAGCAGCTGCAGGATGCAGATCTGACGGCTGTGGTAGAGGATGATGGCCAGCTGGTGCCGGGCAGTAAGGTCACCTATACTTACAGAAAGAAGGGCTACATCCTTGACCGCAAGATCGATGGCGTCCCGGAAAAGGCTGGTACCTATATCCAGACGGCAACGGCAGCCGGTAACTACACTGGCGGCGAGATCAGCCGCACCATTACCATCGTAAAATAATTGACTCAAATAAAAGAGCGCTGCCTGTCCAAACAGGCAGCGCTCTTTTTGGCTCAGGCTATTCAAAACAGCAAAATGCCCCTGCGCTTTTTGCGCAGGGACATTTTTCATGTAAGTATTAAGATAAGATCAGAAGCGGAACCGGAATCCCCAGCCGCCGCAGCAGCAATTGCAAAGCATATTCAGCAGGATCATGCTCCAACACCAGCGCATCATGCCGCCGGGCTGTGCATAAGTGGTCTGGGTGCGGTAGGTCTGGCCGGGGTTCTGCAGCCGACGCAGGTGCATCTGATATTCCGTGTTGTTGGGATCCAGCTGTACAGCGCGGCGTGCATCCTGCAAGGCGTCGATGCTGTTGCCCAGGCCCTGATTGGCCAGCGAAGAAAGATAGTACCACCGGGCACTGCGGAGGGACACCCCATCCAGTACACGCCGAGCTTCAGAATAACGGCCGTTGACGATAAAGTTGCGGGCAGCCTGCATCTCCGGAGTGTCGTTGCCGGAATAGCTGGCACTGGACTGCTGCTGATAGCCGGTGCCGCCAAAGCCAAACCCAAAACCAAAGGGGTCAAACCCCTCAAATCCGTCAAAGCCGCCGTAGGTCTGCTGACGGTATCCCTGCTGGCCGTAACTCTGCTGGGAGCCATAGCCGCCCTGCTGACCATAATATGCACCATACGGATTTCCGCCGCCCTGCGGGCCGGTGTCTCCTTTGGTGATCGCATCGTAAGCAGCCTGCACCTCTTTGAAGTGCTCCTCGGCAGTGGGATCGCCCGGGTTCAGGTCCGGATGCCAGCGCTTGCACTTGGCGCGGTATGCTTTTTTGATCTCGTCATCGCTTGCACCGTGTGCGATGCCCAGCACCTCATAGGGATCTCTCATGGATAATACTTCCTCACATCTCGTTTGATGCGGCCACAGTGCCGCACAGATATTCATAGTTTACAGGAACAACAAGCATAAATCAAGACAAAAACCGCATTACGGTGCGGTTTTGTCCGTTCGTTTTGCGTTTTTGCAATTGTACTTCAGCCATACGCCGGAGTACAGGATATTGCGCAGCAGATCGGCATCCTGCACGCAGGGCAGACGCTCAAAATTCTGGGCGCATTGTGCCAGCAGCAGTTCAAAGATCTCCCGCATCTCCTCCTCATAGGTGGGCTGCAGGCTCAGAGACCGCAGGGGATTGTACGAGCCCTTGCGCTGATCTTTTTTCAGGTCATCGTAGGCATCCAGCAGATAGATGAATTTGCCCAGATGGAACCCGATGCTGCGCAGCTCCGGAGACCAGTGATCCTGCCGGTAGTCGAACAGCTCGGCCATCAGCTCACCAAAACAGCCGGATACTGCGTCCAGATCTTCACTGCCGGCGGCTTCGTATTCAGCCAGCTGCGCCAGGCAGCGCTGGATCGCGTTACACTGACGGGGATAACGCTGCTCGGCATCTGCCCGGCATTTTTCCAGCAGCTTTTCGTATCCAAGACCCAGCAGATTATGGTCGTCCTGCCACTTGTCGGCGGCGTTGTAGTAATGCAGCGCAACGCTCAGGTCGGCGCAGTAGTCTGTTGGGGTGGCACTGCGCCAGTCTACGCCACGGAGCGGGTGGATGGGACAGCGGCTGTGGCCATCATCGGATTGCACTTCGCCCTCATACAGGCTGCACAACAGCAGATTCAGAAAAGTCAGATCGTAGCTCAGGGTAAAGCGTCCGCGCAGACCGTGCAGAGCGTCGATGCGGCGGCACAGCCCGCAGTAAGCAGTGCGGTAGCGTGCCTGTGCATCGGGGTCCATGACCGTCTGGTTGGGGATCACATATCCAAACATGGCAGCTCAGCTCTTTTTGATGAACTGGGTACCGCAGCGGGGGCAGGAGATCTGGATCCGGTCGCGTCCACGGGGGACCCGCAGCTTCTGGCGGCACTGCGGGCAGCGATAGTAATGGTAGACCTTGCGGTTGGCCCACTGCTCTTTCAGACCGCGGAACTTACGGTCTACCTGGTCCTTCAGCGTATAGTACTTATAGTTCTCCTCGGTACGCTTGGAGATGTTGCGGCTGAAGGTGCGGTAGTAGC
>CAYXQN010000105.1:0-6148 GCA_964466825.1 uncultured Faecalibacterium sp.
TCATCGCCAAGAGCTTTGCCCGCATCTTCTACCGCAACAGCATCAACATCGGTCTTCCTATCATGGAATGTCCTGAAGCAGTGGATGCCATCAGCGCAGGCGATACCGTCAGTGTGGATTTTGATACCGGCATTATCACCGACGAAACGACCGGTGCCACCTTCCAGGCCGAGCCGTTCCCGCCGTTTATCCAGAACATCATCTCGGCCGGTGGACTGATGAAGTCCATCAAGGCAAGCAACTAACGCTGGTCAAAAGGAGGTTCTCTCATGGAAAAGAACATTGCTGTTATCTGGGGCGATTGCTCCAGTCCGGAGATCGTAAAGCAGACCATCCGGGTCCTGGACAAAGTTGCTGAAAAATATGGCCACACCTTCCATTACACCGACGCTGCCATGGGCGGCGAAGCCATCGACAAATACGGCGATCCTCTGCCCCAGCATGAGCTGGATAAGTGTCTTGCCGCTGACAGCGTCCTGCTGGGTGCCGTGGGCGGCCCCAAGTGGGAGGGTCTGCCCGGTGAACAGCGCCCCGAAAAAGGCCTGCTGCGTCTGCGTGCCGGAATGGGGCTGTACTCCAATAACCGCCCCGCCAAGATCTGGCCCCAGCTGGCTCCTGCCAGCCCCCTCAAGCCGGAGATCGTAGCACAGGGCATCGACTTTATCATCGTGCGTGAGCTGATCGGCGGTGTATACTTTGGCAATCACGAGACCCACACGCTGGAAAACGGCGAAAAGCAGGCCATCGACTCGATGCCTTACTCCGAGCACGAGATCGAGCGCATCGGCCGCATTGGCTTTGAGACCGCTCAGAAG
This sequence comes from uncultured Faecalibacterium sp., assembly GCA_964466825.1. Classification (GTDB taxonomy): domain Bacteria; phylum Bacillota; class Clostridia; order Oscillospirales; family Ruminococcaceae; genus Faecalibacterium. The sequence continues at coordinate 816 of CAYXQN010000105.1, forward strand.
CGCCGCAAAAAGCTCTGCTGCGTGGACAAGGCAAACGTGCTGGACACCAGCCGCCTGTGGCGCAGCGTAATGCACCGGCTGCAAGCTGAATATCCCGATGTGGAATACAGCGAAATGTTCGTGGACAACTGTTCGATGCAGATCGTCAAGAATCCCAGCCAGTTCGATGTCATTGTGACCGAGAATATGTTCGGCGATATCCTGTCGGACGAAGCCTCCATGATCACTGGCTCCATCGGCATGATTCCCTCCTCCTCGCTGGGTGAGGGTACCCGCGGTCTGTACGAGCCGATCCACGGTTCTGCCCCCGACATTGCCGGCAAGGATATCGTGAACCCCACCGCCTGCATCCTTTCGGCGGCCATGATGCTGCGCTACTCCTTTGGCATGACCGAAGAAGCCGATGCCATTGAGAATGCAGTCAACGCTGTGCTGGACAAGGGTCTGCGCACCGCCGACAACATGAGTGAGGGCTGCACCTGCCTTGGCTGTACTGCTATGGGCGATGCGATCCTCGCCGAGATCTAAGCAAAAAAATCTCCGCTGAGCAATCAGCGGAGATTTTTTTGTATCATCGTATGGACAGCCGACAGCTTGACAATACTGCCCCAAAGGCGCTTCTTACCCTCGTTTCCAGAAAGGCTTGCGCTCTCCCAGTTCGATCACATCGCAGAACAGACAGCGGCTTTTGGTAGAAAGCGCCACATCCTTGTGGTAGCAGCCAAAAAACCACTTGTCGTACTGCATCCGCATCAGGATACGGTCCAAAAAATCGTGCAGTTGATTGCTCTCTCCGCTGGCCAATGCCGTAAAATCCAAAAACTTGCTGGGCGCATCATGGGTCAATACCACATCTACCTGGTAATCCAATGCTTCCAGGTTCTGTTCGCAAAATGCATATTCTTCATCTGAAGGCATTTCCGCTTTCCACCAGTTGATCCCAAGCTCTCGGTCTTCTTTATCCAGACTTTCAGAGCCGCCAAAGCAGAGATAGCGTTTTCCTTCCAGCTCCAGAACACTTCCACGGCAGACATGGTAGACATTGCCACCAAGACATTGGACCCGTCCGCCAAACTTTTCTTCAGTCGGATACTGTTCCAGCAGGTCATAGTTCTCGTGGCATCCATCCAAAAAAAGCAGCGTATACGGACGTTTGCGCAGCCAGTCAAGCTTTTTCTGTTCCTCCTTGCTGCCATCCCACACAAATCCAAAATCGCCCAGCACGATCACAGTATCATGTTTGCCTGCACGGCGCAGCTTGCCCTGCTGGAAGCGCTCCAGATCACCGTGCGTATCGCCTGTCAGATATACCATTTCCATCCTCCCTGCCGTTTGTGAAACCGCTGCAAAACCCTTGTCACACTCCGGCAAACCTGTTATTATAAAGTCAGTTCAGTTATATTTAATGCCCCTTTGCGGGGACATACGATATCATATTATCGCTTTTTGAGGGAATTGTCCACATGAAACGTATTTTTGCACTCTTTTTATCCACTCTTGTACTGTTCAGCGTTCTGCTTTTGCCCGCCGGGGCCATGTTTGACCCCACGCCCGTTTATCAGGTCCAGGCACAAAGTGCTTACATCGTCAACACCGATACAAACATCATCGTTTACGATAAGAACAGCACCAAGCAGGTGTCCGCAGGCGGTCTGACCAAGTACATGACCATTGCACTCCTGCTGACTGATTATGCCGATCATCTGGACGACACCTTCCAGATGCCTTTTGCGATCTCTGACTATGTCTACCGTACCGATAACGCTGATATGCGCTCCAATGAGACATTTACCTATCGAGAAGCCATGTATGCCATGGTCACCCGCAACGCCAACGAAGCCGCTATGGGTCTGGCCTACACTTTATCCGAAGGCGATCTTACCGGCTGGGTGAGCCGGATGAACAGTCTGTCGGCCCGTATCGGCACCACCAACAGTGTCTGGACCGATGCCTGCGGCATTGACAGCGGCAATGTAACAAGTGCAGTGGATATGTATCTGATCCTGCGCTATCTGATGAGCTTTGATGCTTTTGTGGAAGTTTCCGGTGCTGCCAGCTTTACAATGCCTGCCAAGGAAAAACACAATTCTTCTTCGGTACTTGTCAGCCAGAATGTCGCCTTGAACAAATCCACCGGCGGCAAATACTACCGCAGCGCCATGCAGGGCGGTATGTGCGATGTAACTGCTTACAAAAAGGACAACGGCGATCAGAGCTATGTTTCCTGGGCCACAAAAAATGGCTCCACTTATATTTTTTGCGTAATGCAAAGTCCTGATACCTGCGATGATTATGGCTACGCCAACCGCCGCCCTGCTCTTTGTGAGACGACCAAACTCCTGGATTGGGTATTTGATAGCTTTTCCATCCAGGCAGCTCTGGATACGGATCTTGCCATTGCAGAGATCCCGGTCAAGTATTCCAGCGACACCGATACGCTGCAGCTTTACCCGGATGACAACATGATGACCCTGCTGCCTTCGACTGGCGATGGCACCGTGACCCAGAAGTATTTTCATCTTCCGGAATACGTCTGTGCCCCCATTCAGCAGGGTGATATCGTCGGGACCGTGGAGCTCAAACTGGCCGGAGAGACCATCGGCATGGTCAATCTGATCGCCGGACAGGATGTCAGCCGCAGCGCACTGCTGTTTGGCCTTTCGCGCTTTTGGGAGTTTTTGAACAGCCTGTACCTCAAAGTAGTTCTGGTGCTCAGCGGCATTGCTATCGTTATTTATCTGCTGTGGCTTTTGCTGAACAATTGGAATCGCCGCCGTCCCACCAAAAAGATCCGCAGACATTGAATCATTTCTTAAAAAACGAGGTGTCCCTTGGAGAGGGGACACCTCGTTTTTCACATTCAGATCCAATTACCGTTAAAAACATACCGGTCCAGGCGCTCAAACGCTTCCTGCACACGGTCCATTGGCAGCGCCAGATTCATGCGGATAGCGCACGGGTCATGGAACATCCGGCCATCCTGCCAGGCCACACCCACATTCCAGCCTGCTTTAATGAGCTGCGCAATGGTCTTGCCATGGGCCTCGCACCATTTTGTGCAGTCCAAAAAGAGCATATAGGTGCCCTCCGGCTTGGACAGCTCCACCCCCTCAAAATGCTCTGCGATATACTTACAGGCGTAATCCACATTGCCAGTCAGCACCTGACGCAGCTCATCTACCCATTCGTAGCCTTCGGGCTGGTATGCACCGATCAGGGCGTGCATCGACATTACATTCATAGCATTATAATGGCTCTTTGCACTCTTTGCCAGCACCCGGTCCCGCAGCATTTTATTGTAGATAATATGGTAACTGCCCACCAGTCCTGCCAGGTTAAAGGTCTTGCTGGGTGCATACAACGCTACCGTGCGCTGACGGGCATCCTCACTGACCGACTGAGTCGGGGTATGCTTATGGTCTGCCAGTGTCAGGTCCGACCAAATCTCATCCGAGATCACAACACAGTCGTTGGCACGGTAAACTTCCATTGCCTTTTCCAGCTCCCAGCGTTCCCACACACGGCCGCAGGGATTGTGAGGACTGCACAACACCGCCACATGGATGTTGTGCGCCTTGAGCTTACGGTCCATATCCTCATAATCCATCCGCCAAACGCCCTGTTCATCCCGGACCAGCGGAGTATGTACGATACGATATCCATTATCCTCAATGCAATGGGTAAAGCCAATGTACGTTGGACTATGCAGCAATACCGCATCGCCTGGCGCCGCAAAACAGGTCAGGGTACTGACTACTCCACCCAGCACACCATTTTCGTACCCGATATGTTCCGGCTCCAGCCCCTGCACTCCGTTGCGGGTGGACTGCCAACGGATGATAGCGTCGTAGTAGTCCTTGCTGGGATCAAAATAACCATAGGCAGGATGCTGTGCACGGGCAATGATCGCCTTTGGTACCGTGGGCACCGTAGCAAAGTTCATATCTGCCACCCACATAGGGATCACATCAAATCCCGGTTCAGGCCCCTCCGGGGCAAAGCCGCCGCCTGCCCCCACTGCATCCACTGCAATTGCATCCTTTTCATGTCGATCCAGATGCGAGGTAAAATCGTATTTCATGACACAACTCTCCTTTTTCAGCGCTGCATAGCTGCATTTTTTTCATTGTAACAAGCTGCCGCAATAAGGTCAAGTTCCCCACCAACTTATGGCGGACATCCGCTCTGTCAAACACGAAATTTCTTTTCCAAAAGTCGCTCTTTTCAGACTCAATCGTGCAATTTTTCCGGAAACATTTCCTATTTCCGGTTTACATTCAACCACCCTGCATGGTATATTTAAGATGTTTTTATGTATCGTTTTTACGGTCACGTCGTAAAGGTATTTTTGGGGGAATCATGAAAAAAATTTGGAAGACAGCCGTCAGCCTGCTATGCGCAGCAGCTCTGACCTTGAGCTTTGTTGGTTGCGCACAAGAGGCCGCGCCTGTCAAACCAACTGTAACCGTCATTTCGGTCTGGACATACTACAACGGTGTACAGCTTCTCAGCTTCAACCAGCTTGTAGACGAGTTCAATAACACCGTTGGGCTTGAAAAAAACATCATTGTCGAGAGCCACAGTCAGGGCAGTGTTACCGACCTTGAAGAAAACGTGATGGAAGCTGCTCTGGGCAAGGTGGGCGCTGCTGCAATGCCCAATATTTTTTCAGCCTATGCGGACACGGCCTATGCACTGGATCAGATGGGGCTGCTGGTAGACATGAGCGACTATCTGTCCTATGCGGAGCGCGCTGCTTTTGTGGATCCCTATCTGGACGAAGGTGATTTTGACGGCAGCGGCGAGATCAAGATCTTTCCGGTGGCCAAATCCACTGAGCTGCTGTTTTTGAATGATACCGACTGGCAGGCTTTTGCCCAGGACACCGGTGCCAGCTATGATGGCCTTGCAACCATTGAAGGTTTGGTAAAGACTGCGGAGCTTTATTATCAATGGACGGATGCCCAGACTGCGGAACTGTATGACGGCAAAGCATTGTTTGGTCGCGATGCCATGGCCAATTACTTTGTCCTTGGCACAAAACAGCTGGGCTGCACACTGTTCGATGTGAACGATGGCGTTATGCAGCTTAATTTCCCCCAGGGGATCGCTCGCAAACTCTGGGATAACTACTATGTTCCATTTGTCAAGGGTTGGTTCTCCGCCACGGGACGTTTCCGCAGCGATGATATTAAAACCGGAAACATCCTTGCCTATGTAGGTTCCAGCACAAGTGCTGCCTTTTTCCCCAGCCGGGTCTCCCTGGATGATACCGAGTCTCACGATATCGCCCTGAAGGTCCTTCCGGACCCTTACTTTGCCGCTGGCACACC